>NZ_JBMFWJ010000018.1:0-50180 GCF_049965395.1 Acidibrevibacterium sp. | reverse complement strand
TGGTGGAGCTGAGGGGGATCGAACCCCTGACCTCCTCATTGCGAACGAGGCGCTCTCCCAGCTGAGCTACAGCCCCACGCCGCGACGGCGGCCGGACAATGCCGACCCACCCCAGCGAAGTCAAGGCCGGCCACGCCCGAGAGTCTCGAAGGACGCGGCACGGACTCGGCGCGCCGCGCACGACCTCAGAGCAGCCGCCAGATCCTGATCTCAGGCCGCCGATTCGGGTGCGCTCGGCCGTGGTCCTTCGCCGCGGGCGAGTTCGCCTCGTGGAATCTCGCCCCTTGGAATTTCCGCGCGGACGGTATCGCCGAGCATCTCGATCCGGCCGGTGATCTGTCCGCCATCTTCGACCTGCAAACGGCGGCAGCGAGCGGTACCGAGCACCCGCCCGGAGGCGCGAATGATCAGGCTGCCGCGCGCGGTCAGGGTGCCGTCGATGGTGCCGGCGATTTCCGCCTCCTCGACCTCGACCTCGCCCTTGAACACGCCACCAGGGGCGATCGCGAGTTCGGTCGCGTGGATCATGCTCGCTTCCACCGTGCCCTCGACCACCAGCCGCTCGGCGTCCTGCACCGTGCCCTGGACGCTGATCCCACGGCCGACGACGAGCGTGCGGCGTTCACCGCTCTCCTCGCGGCCGAGCCGACCGGCCGGCCGCGTCATCGCGCCGGCGGCAAGCCCGCCAGCAAGCGCACCCTGGCCTCCCGCCGGAGGCATGGTCGTTGGCGGCGGCGTGAGGGGGGTACGGCTCATGGGCGTCTCCTTCGAGGGGGCAGGGCGGAATGGCGGCACACCGATGCCGGGATCGGATGGCTGGCCGGTGAGGGCGGCGAGCGGGCCGGAGCCCGGCTCAGCCCGGCCGGCAGGCGGCGTGGTTTGCCCGTGCATCTGCCCGGCCAGAGCGGATCCAGCTTGGGTCGCGGCATGGGACTCCGTTTGACGGGAATCGCGCTTGGTGACACTGGCCGTCGGCACATCCTCGGGCTTGCGGCGTTTGAACACGGTAGCTCCCCCCTGGGGCTCCTATCGAGCCCCTCTGGTTGGCCATGCGAGATCTCCTGGCTATCATGGAGCCATAGCGCACGGCAACCCGGGTTGTGCCCTCGCCGAGGCGATGCTACCGCCGAACTTCGCCGGCTTTCGTGCCGGCCCGTCCTCTCGATCGGAGCCTGCCATGTCTTCCGCGACGCCTGTCGCCAACCCCTCCCCGTCTCTTGATCTCCTGTGCATCGGTAACGCCATCGTCGATGTCGTGGCCCCCGTCGCGGAGGATTTTCTCGGCCAGCACGGCATGACCAAAGGCGTCATGCAGTTGATCGACGCCACCGCCGCCGAAACGCTCTACGGCGCGATGCCACCGGGGATCGAAAGCAGCGGTGGCTCGGCCGCCAATACCGCGGCGGTCGCGGCCGGGCTTGGGGCGCGGGTCGGGTTTCTCGGCAAGGTCGCCGCCGATCAGCTCGGTGCGGTGTTCCGCCACGATATCATCGCCGCCGGCGTGCGCTATCCAACGCCGCCGCTCGCCGCGGGAGCACCGACGGCGCGTTGCCTCATCCTCGTGACCCCAGACGGGCAGCGGACGATGAACACCTTTCTCGGCGCCTCGGTGACGTTCAGCGAGTCTGATCTCGACCACGCTCTGATCAAGGCGGCGAAAACTCTCTATCTTGAGGGGTTTTTGTTCGACCCGGCACCGGCCCAGGCCGCCTTCCGCGCCGCCGCCAGCCTTGCGCGCGCGGCCGGCAATCAGGTCGCGCTCTCGCTCTCCGATCCGTTTTGCGTCGCCCGCCATCGCGACGCCTTCCGGGCGCTGCTGCCGACAATCGATATCCTTTTTGCCAACGAGGCGGAGATCACCAGCCTGTTCGAGACCGATGATTTCGACCGCGCCGCGGCGGCAGCACGGCAGGCGGTGCCGCTCGCGGTCCTGACGCGCAGCGAACGTGGCAGCCTGATCGTCCAGGGCGCGGAGCAGGCGATGGTGCCGGCGGCGCCGGCGGAGGTCGTCGATACCACCGGCGCTGGCGACGCCTATGCGGCGGGCTTCCTGACTGGCCTGAGCCAAGGGCGCGGTCTTGCCGCCAGCGGCTGGCTCGGCAGCCGCGCCGCGGCGGCGGTGATCGGCCATTACGGCGCCCGCCCGCGGATCGACCTCGCCGGCCTCGCGCAGGCCAGCCACTAGACGATAGACAAAGGTCATTGGCAGCGGCGGGACAGAGGGCGGGAAAGGATACGGTATGGGCGCGAGCGGATTTCCGATTGATCTGATCCTATTCGGGATGATCGCGTTGTTTCTCGTGCTCCGGCTGCGCAGCGTGCTTGGCCGGCGCACCGGCTTCGAGCGCCCGGCCTCGCCGCCGAGCCTCGCCGAGGGCGGCACCGTGATCGAGGGCCACGCCGAACCCGTCACCCCGCCGCCGGCGCCGACCCGCGGCTTTCCCCCGCCCGACAGCCCAGCGGCGCAAACGCTCGCGCAGATGCGCGGCATCGATCGCGGCTTCGACCCGATGGCGTTCCTGATCGGCGCCGAGGGCGCCTTTCGCCTCATCGTCACCGCCTATGCGAAAGGCGATCGCGCGACGCTGGCGCCGCTGCTCGGCCCGCAAACCCGCCAGGTTTTCGAGGCCGCGATCAGCGCCCGCGAAGCCGCCGGCGAAACCGTCGAAACCGAGATCAAGGCGCTGCTCGCCGCGACCATCACCGATGCCGCGCTCGCCGGCACACGCGCCAGCATCACCGTCCGCTTCGTCTCGGACCAGGTGAACCTGACCCGCGGACCAAACGGCGAAATCGTCCACGGCAACGAGGCGGTGACCGAGATCACCGATCTCTGGGTCTTCGAGCGCGATCTCACCAGCGCCGACCCGACCTGGCGGCTGACAGCAGCGCAAAGCCACTAATTCCCGGGGATTGCGATGAGTGAAGGCGAGATCTTGCGGCGCCGATCCTGGCTGGTGGCGGGACTGACCTTGTCGCTCATGCTGGCTGCCTGCGTTGCGCCGCCGCCGCCGTCATCGTCGTCCATGACGCTGGCGCCGGTCACCTTCGCCGATCTCCCGGGCTGGGCGCAGGATGACAGCGCCGCCGCCCTCACCGCTTTCATGCGGAGCTGCGCGCGGCTGGCCGTGATGCCGCCGGATCAGCGGCTCGGCGGCGAAGGGCTCGCGGCGACGCGCGGCGGTCGGGCGGAAGCCTGGCGCGGGCTCTGCGAACAAGCCCGTCACGTCTCTGCGGGAGATCAGAACGCGGCCCGGCAGTTCTTCGAAACCGGATTTCAGCCTTATCAAATCGGCGATGCAAGCCAGGGCGATGCCCTCTATACCGGCTATTATGAGCCGACCTTGCACGGTGCGCGCAGCCCCGGCGGCGCTTTTCAGACGCCGCTGCTCAGCCGCCCGCTCGATCTCGTCACCGCCGATCTCGGCGAGTTCGCCCCTGATCTCACGGGCCACCATATCGTCGGGCGGGTCGTCAATGGTCGGCTCGCCCCCTACCCGACGCGCGCCGAAATCGATGCCGGGGTGCTCGCCAGCCAGCGCCTAGATCTCCTTTGGGTCAATAGCCCGATCGATGCGTTTTTCTTGCAAATCCAGGGCGCCGGCCGCATCGCCCTGCCCGATGGCACGCTGGTGCAGGTGGCCTATGCCGGACAGAATGGCCGGCCCTACGTGCCGATCGGCCGCCTGCTTGCCGCGCGCGGTGAGATCAGCGCCGATCAGATCTCCGAACAAACCATCCGCGCCTGGCTGACCGCGCACCCGAAAGCGGCGCAAGCGGTGATGGAGGAGAACCCCAATTACGTCTTTTTCCGTGAATTACGCGATTATCCCGCCGATCTCGGCCCGCCCGGCACGCTCGGCGCACCGCTGACACCAGGGCGCTCGCTCGCCATCGACCGCGCGTTTATCCCGCTCGGCGCGCCCGTCTTCATCGCGACCACCGACCCGCTGAAACAGGCGCCACTCGCGCGGCTGATGGTCGCGCAGGATCTCGGCGGCGCCATCACCGGGCCGCTGCGCGCCGATATCTTTTTCGGCTGGGACAAAGACGCCGCCGATCGCGCCGGACGGATGAACGCGCGCGGGGCGGAATATCTGCTGCTGCCGCGCTGATCGGGGAATTTATTATCAGGCCGCGGGGGCAATATCATGGCACCGGCCATCATCGGCTGCGCGTGAAAGCGCGGCTCAAAACCGGCCAATAGCGTTCGCCGTCCCCCGCCGCGATGGCGCGCTCGAGAAGCTGCGCCGCGTTTTCCGCGCCGGCGACGGGGAGACCCTGCCCTCGCGCGAGATCGAGGGCGTAACCGAGATCCTTGCGCGCATAGAGCGCCGAAAACGCGCGTTCAGGAAACTCGCCCGGCAACAGCGCCTTCATCCCGTGATTGCGAAGCGCGAAACTATCGGCCGAACCCCGCGCCAGAGCCTCGAACAGCAACGCACCATCGACACCCTCGCTGCGCGCGATGGCGAGCGCCTCCGAAAGCGCGACGACGGTTTCGGCGAGCACCATGTTGTTGAGGATCTTCACCACCTGGCCGGCGCCGGGCGGGCCGCAATGGGTGATGTCGGTCGCGAAATTTTCGAGGAGCGGTCGCAAGGCCGCGAAAATCTCCGGCGCCGCGCCGACCATGACGCTGAGCTCACCCCGCTCGGCGGCGGCCCGGGTGCGCGCGACCGGGGCATCGGCGAACCCGGCGCCGCGCGCGGCGAACCGCTCGGTGAGATCGCGCGCCAGCGCCGGCGGCGAGGTGCCGAGATCGACGATGATCTGCCCGCGCTGGGCCTGCGCCGGCAATCCCTCATCGCCCGCGCACAGCGCCGCGACCTCGCGCCCGCTGGGAAGCGAGAGAAACACGAAATCGGCCTCGCGCATCACATCGGCAACCCCGACGGCGGCGCACACGCCATGGGCGGCGAGACGCGCGAGCGGCGCCTCCCGGGTATCGAAGCCGATCACCCTCCGCCCAGATTTCTGCACGAGATTGCGGCAAATCGGCTCGCCCATGACGCCGAGGCCGATGCAGCCGATCGTCCCGGCGGCGCTCATGGCGTGCCCCGGGATGCAACCAGGGCGCAACCGCCCTCGCTCGCGGGGCGAAACGCGGCGCCATCCGCCATCGCTGCGATCTCACGATAGACGT
This sequence comes from Acidibrevibacterium sp., assembly GCF_049965395.1. NCBI lineage: Bacteria > Pseudomonadati > Pseudomonadota > Alphaproteobacteria > Acetobacterales > Acetobacteraceae > Acidibrevibacterium > Acidibrevibacterium sp. Next base: position 45,034 of record NZ_JBMFWJ010000018.1, on the reverse strand, counting down.
CGAACGGCGCCTTCGATTCGGCGGGCGATTTCACCTGCATCAGATACATCGCGCACATCAGGCGCCCATCGGCGCGAATGGTGACGTTGGTATTGTTCATGTCATTGACCGGGGTCTGGTGCATGCGCGCGGCGGTCGCGACGGGATCGCTGGTGCCGCCATCCTTGACCGCCTGCAGATAATGGCGAACGCCGCTATAGACGCCGGCTTGCAGCATGCTCGGCGGCTTTGGCTTATGGGTCATGAAGCGCTGCGACCAGGCCCGAGTCGCGGGCGTGCGGTCCCAATAGAACGCGGTCGTCAACACCAGACCTTGCGCCGTCGGCAGACCGATCGCAAGCACGTCGGTGATGAACATCACCAGCGCCGCGAGGCGCTGGCCGCCGCGGGCGATGCCGAATTCCGATGCCTGCTTCACGGTGTTTTGCGTATCGGTGCCAGCATTGCAAAGGCCGATGACTTTGGCGCCCGAGCTTTGAGCGGCGAGCAGATAGGAGGAAAAATCGGTGGCGCCGAGCGGGTGGCGAATACTGCCGAGCACCTTGCCGCCGCTTTGCTCAACGAAGCGCTGCGCATCGCGTTCCATCGCGGCGCCGAACGCGTAATCGGCGGTGATGAAGAACCAGCTCTCGCCGCCATTCTGCGTCAACGCCGTCGCGGTGCCCTTGGCCTGCGCGTAGGTGTCATAGCTGAAATGAAAGCCGAACGGCGAGCAGGCTTTCCCCGTGAGATCGGATGTCGCGGGGCCGGTGATGATGAAGATGCGTTGCTTTTCGCGGGTGACCTGCTGGATCGCGAGCCCAGCGGCCGATGACGCGCCATCGGCGATGACATCAACGCCCTGGCGATCGATCCATTCACGGGTTATGCCGGCGGCGAGATCGGGCTTGTTCTGATGATCGCCAGAAATCACCTCGATTTTCCGCCCGAGCACGGCGCCGCCGAAATCCTCCGCCGCCAATTGTGCGGCGATCACCGAACCAAGACCGCCATTATCGGCGTAAACACCATTGGGATCGTTCAAAACGCCGATCCTGATCGGACGTTCTTCGGCCGCGCGCGCGATACGCGGCGCGGCCATCATCGCGGCGCCGGCAAGCAATGTGCGCCGTCCGAAAGCGCTCATTGCCCGGTCTCCGGCTGGGCGCGGATGCGCTCGAGCACGGGCAGGATATAGCGGCGGAATTGCGCCGGGTTCTCGCTCATCGGGAAATGCCCCAGTTCGCTCATGATGGTGATCTCGGCGCCGGGAATTTGCGCTGCGGTGCGCTTGGTATCTTCGGGCGTGCAGGAAAAATCATAGTCTCCGGTGAGGAGATAGAGCGGACAGGTTCGGGTATCGATGCCGGCAACCCGGCCGCGAAGGTCGCCGTCGACACGGTAGAAATAGAGATCACCTTGAAAAATCCCCGGCCCACTCTGGAGATAATGCCAGAGTGTCTCGTGGCGCGCGGCCTCCGGGCTGGTCGGCGCGATCAGGCCGGAAACCAATGCCGCGCACACCGCGCCGCCATGCACGTCCGGCCGGTTGAGCCACGCGGTATCGTACCACGGCGTCTGGAAATCCGCCGCTTCGAGGCCGATGAGAGCGCGGAATTCGTGCGCATGCGCGATCGCGAGTTCGAGCACGATGCGCCCGCCGATCGAGCATCCCATCGCGACCGGGCGATCGAGGGCAAGCGCCGCGCAAAATGCGCGAATGGTCGCGACATAATCCGCCGTGGTTAGGCGATAAGTCTCGCGCTCATAGCCCTCCGGCGGGTTCGATTTGCCGTGCCAGGGAAGATCGAAGGCAAGAACACGGAAATGCCGGGATATCGCTTCATCGACCATGAGATGGCGCCATTGCCGGCCATCGGCGCCAGCGGTGTGCAGGCAGAGCAGGGGAATGCCGCTGCCCGCCTCCTCGAAATAAAGCCGCTGCCGGCGCCCGGCGATGCTGAGGTTGAGATAGCGGCCGATGATCGGCTCGATCGTCGCGCTCTCCGCCATGTCAAGCTCCTGCGCGCCGGCGCGGCAGAGCGAGAAGATCCTTCATCACCTGCAGATGCGCCATGAATGGATGCAAATCGCCCTCGATGGTCATCTCGCCGCGTTTGGTGAGGGCAAAAAGATCGTGCCAGCCCGGCGGCGGCACCGCCTGCCAGAACCGCGTCCACGCTGCCGCTGTACCGCGCACCGAAAAATCGAACGAACGCATCAAATGCGGCCCGCGCGCGAGATGCACGCTCATCCCCGGTGCCACGGTCAGGAGAAACGGGATCGCGGCGATGCCGATCAGGCAGGTCGTGCAAAATGCCATGCCGCGCCGGCGAAGATCGTCGTCTTCCGTGAGCAATGCGGGCAATGCCTCAAAGCGCCGTGCCAAGGCTTCCGCATCCGCGTCCCCCGCCTGCATCATCGCCCCTCCCCTTTTCTTCTCGTCATGAGCGTAGATTTTCGCGCTCTTTTCCGTCAAGCCGCGACCACGCGCCCGGCGCCGACATAGGCCGCGACCACGCGCGGATCGTCGCGCAATTCCGCCGCCGGCGCCGCGGCGACGATCGCACCGTCTGCAAGCACGATGGCGCGATCGGCAAAGCGCAAGGCAGCGCGCGCATTCTGTTCGACGACCAAGACGCCGACCGCAGCCAGACCAGCCAACGCCGCATAGAGTTCATGGACGATCCTTGGTGCAAGCCCGGTCGAGGGCTCATCGAGCAGCAACAGCCGTGGCCTGCCCATCAGGGCGCGGCCGATCGCGACCACCTGCTGCTCGCCCCCCGAAAGTAGCCCGGCATCGCGGCCGAGCAGATTGCCAAGACGCGGAAAAATCGCCAGCACTTCCTCACGCCGCCGCCGCCGCTCCGCCGCCACGACGCGCGCCGCCCCGAGTTCGAGATTTTCCGCAACACTCATCAGCGGAAAGAGCTGGCGTCCCTCCGGGCAGTAGCCGAGACCGGCACGCGCGCGCGCGGCGATCGAGGCGCCGTCGAGCGCCGCGCCGGCAAAGCGGATCCGCCCCGCGCTCAGCGGAATCTGGCCCATGAGGGCGCGCAGCAACGTGGTTTTGCCGGCGCCATTGGCCCCGACCACGGCAAGACGCTCGCCGGGCGCGAGCGCGAAGCTGATCGCATGCAGGATCGTGACCCGACGATATCCCGCCGAAATCGCCGCGACCTCGAGCAGCGCCCCCGCGTTCATCATGCAACCGCCATGTCGTCGCTGCCGAGATAGGCGGTGATGACCACCGGGTCGCTGAGCACCGCGGCAGGCACGCCTTCGGCGATGGTCTCGCCATTGTCGAGCACCTGCGCCCGCGAAGCCAGCGTCGCGATCGCCGGCAGCACGTGCTCGATCGCAACGATCGCGGTGCCGCGCTGCGCCGCCGCGCGCAACACCGCCTGCACGCGCGCGATTTCCGCCGCCGTCATCCCCGCCATCGCCTCATCGAGGAGCAAAACCGCCGGCGCGAGAGCCAGCGCCCGCGCGATCTCGAGCAAACGCTGGCGCCCCGGCGGCAACGCATCTGGAAACTGCTCGGCATCCTCCGCGAGGCCGATCGCAACCAGCAGCGCGCTCGCCGCGGACATGGCGTCCCGCCAGCGGCGATGGCGCGAGCAGGCGGCGAGCAGAACCGTCTCGAACACGGTGAGATGGGGAAAGAGCCGGCTGGTCTGAAATGTCCGCGCGAGGCCGGCGCGCGCCAGGAGATGCGGCGGCATCGCGCAAAGCTCGCCGCGAAAGCGGATCTCGCCACTGCTCGGCGCGGAAAATGCCGAGATCATGTCAAAGAGCGTGCTTTTGCCGGCGCCGTTCGGGCCGATCACGGCGAGGATCTCGCCCGGCGCGACCACGAGATTGACGCCGGTAACGGCAACGACGCCGCCAAAGCGCTTGCCGAGCGCGCGGCAAGCGAGAACCGCGCCGGCGCCATCGCTGGCCGCGGCGACGGGCGCCGGCGGCGGCGCGGCCACCGGCGCGAACGCGGCGAGCCTCGGCCGGCGGAGCCAGCGGCTGAGCGGCGGGAGAGAAGCGAGGCCACCCGGCATCGCGACCGCAAGCAAAAGGGTGAGCGCGCCGAGGATGATCTGCTGCTCGGTCGGAAATCTTGCCCAGAGCGCGGTGCTGAGCAGCGAGATCACGACCCCACCCAAAACCGGCCCCCACACCGTGCCGATGCCGCCGGCGAGCACCATCAGCACGGTCTGCAATTCGATCGTGCCGGCAAAACCGCTGGCGGGATCGATATAGCCGACATTGCGGGCATAAAGCGCGCCGGCGGCGGCGGCGAGGCCGGCGCTGAGACAAAATGCCGCGACCTTGACCCGTCCGGTATCGACCCCGGCGGCGGCAGCGGCGATCGCATCGTCGCGCAGAGCGGCAAGCCGCAGCCCGAAACGCGCGCGGCTGATCGCCACCGTCAGTGCGATGGCGCCGGCCGCCAGCGCCACCATCGCCATCGCCGTCGCCGCCGGCCCCTCCGCGGTCGGGATCGAGGTGCCCATCGGCCCGCCGGTGATCGCGAGCGCGTTGACGATGATCTGTAGAACGCGCGCCAGGCCGAACATGCCGAGCGCGAAGAAGATGCCCGAGAGCCGCAGCATGATCCGCCCGAGCGGCCAGGCGAGGAGGGCGGCGATGAGGGCCGCGAAGAGAATGGCGAGCGGCCAAGGCAGCGCCCAGTTCAGCATCGCGAGCGCGGCGGTATAGGCGCCGAGACCAAAGAACGCGACCTGCCCGAACGAGATATAGCCCGCCATGCCGCCGATCAGGTTCCAGCCCACCGCCAGCGTCACCGCGAGCGCGGTCGAGAACAGCACCTGCACGATATAGGCATTGGCACCGGTGGCGATCAGGAAGCCCGCGAGCGCAAGCCCGGCAAGGGCCGCGCTCTCGATCAGCAAGCGTGTCATGGCGCGCTCATATTCGCCCGACGCGGCCGAGCAGGCCTTGCGGGCGAAACAGCAGAACGGCGATGAACAGGAGATAAATCACCGCGCTCGCGATGTCGGGGCCGAGATAGTATTGCGACATGACTTCGGTGAGACCGAGAATCTCGGCCGCGATCCAGGCGCCGAGGTAATTGCCGAGGCCGCCGAGCGCGATCAGCGTGAAGGATTGCACGGTGAGATCGCCGCCGCTCGCAATCTGAAACGGCACCAGCGCGATCACCAACGCCCCGGCCGCGCCCGCCATCGCCGCCCCGAGGGCGAAAGCGGTGATGCGGATGCGCCCGATCTCGAGCCCGCAACTCGCGGCACCGAGGGGCGATTGCGCGGTCGCGCGGAGCGCCTTGCCGGCCATCGTCCGATGCAGCCAGAAATGAACGAGAAGGGCCGCAACGAAAGCCGCGAGCGAGCAGGCGAGCAGCCCCTCCGGGATCGCGAGTGGGCCGAGCCGGAGGGCTCCCTGCAAAAACGGGATCGATTGAAACTGCCCGCCCCAGAGCAGGAAACTCGTGTTCGAGACCACGTAGGAAAGCCCGAAGGTCGCAAGCAGGGTGCGCAATTCGCCCTCGGCGCCGCCGAGCGGAATGCGCTCGAGAACGCCCCACTGGATCACGGCGCCCAGCGCGAACAGAGCGAGGGCAACCGGCAGCAGGGCGGTGATCGGTGTCAGCCCGGCATGGGCGAACAGCGTGTAAGCGAGCAGGCCGCCGAACACGATCAGATCGCCATGCGCGAGATTGACCACTTTCATCACGCCATAGATCAGGTTCAGCCCTTCCGCCATCAGGAGATAGACGCCGCCCCAGAGCAGGCCGAGAATGACGAGCGCTGTGATGCTGGCCACGGCGCGCCGCTACCAGGCGCCATGCGGCAATTCCGGCGCGACGGTGGCCTGATCGGCGGGCCAGACCAGCGCCTGCTGGCCGTTCTGCCATTGCAGGACGTAGCTGGTATAGCCAATCTGAAGGCCGGTCGGGCTCAACTGAAAATGCCCAGCGACGGTATCGACCGACGTCGCGAGCAGGGCCTCGCGGATCTTATCCTGATCGAGACTGCCGACCTTGCGCACCGCGTCCGCCAGCACCTTGAGGCTCGCATAGGCGACGGCAGCGTGATAATCCGGTGCGCGGCCGAATTTCTCCTGAAATCCGGCAACGAATTCGGCATTGCCGGCGGTGTGCAGGCTCGGGAAATAGAGGGTCGTGCCAAACACGCCATTCGCCGCGTTCCCGAGACCGCGGCCGAATTCCGGCTCGACCGGGCCGATGCTGAAGGCAAACATCTTGGCGTTGATGTTTTGCGCCTTGGCCGCGCGCACGATGCCTTCGGAATCCGCGAGATAGGTCGCGCCGACGATCACGTCGGGATGGGTCTCGGCGGCTTTGAGAACGAGGGCGCTGAAATCGCTGGTGGTCGGCGGGAAGCTTTCCTTGAAAACGACGCGCATGCCCTTCGCCGTCGCCTCTTGCTCGATGCCGCGGGCGAGCTGTTGCGGAAATTGCGTGTTCTGGATGAGGAGAGCGATGGTCTTGTAGCCACGGCTGGCGGCGAGATCGATCGCCGGGCCCATATAGCGCGGGGTCTGCGTGATCGCCTGCACGAGATAGGGGAATTGCCCCTGAAACGCATCGACATTGGCCCCGAGCGAGGGCATCACTTTCTTCGCCCGTGTCACCAACGGCGCCACCGCCGACATCAGATCGGTCTCGTACGGGCTGAGCAGCAGATCGACGCGATCGGCATAGATCAGTTTCTGGTAGAGCTGCACCGCGGTCGAGGGATTGCCCTGATCGTCATAATTCACGATCTCAACCTTGCGCCCGAGCAGGCCGCCAGCTTTGTTGATCTCCTCGGCGGCGAGCCGATAGCCTTGCAATTCGAAAACCGCGGGCGGGGAATAGGGGCCGGTCTCGGTGATCGAGCAGCCGACCCGGATCGGCCCGTCTTCTGCCCGCGCCGCCGGGGCTGCGAGCGCGAGACACGCGGCGGCGAGAAAAGCGGCGCCCGCCCGACCCCATCCCTGCCTCGTCATGTTCAACCCTCCCTTGGTTCGCGCCGGTTTCGTCCGGCGATCATGATGATGGCGGCATCGCTCACGCGCCGCCGGCGGTCGAGACAATCTCCGCCCCGCGTTGGCGCCGGCCGAACGCCGGCTCCTTGTGCGGGATCGGCGGCAGCGCCCAGGCGCCGGTCGCCGGCGGACGCACCTCGGCATCGACATGAACATCGAGCACATAGGGCTTTCCGGACGCGATCGCCGCCGCCAGCGCCGGCGCGAGATCGCCGATCTTGGTGATGGTGACACCGGCGACGCCATGGGCGCGGGCGAGGGCGGCGAAATCGGGGTTGTAGGGGGCGCGGTTCTCGCCGGCATAAAACGCGGTGCCGATTTCGCGCCCGCCAAACAGGCCGTATTGGATGTCGCGGATAGCGCCCCAGGCGAAATTGTTCCAGATCACCCAGATGCAGGGAATATCATATTCGACCGCGGTGCAGAGCACATGCGGCGTCATGGTGAAGCCGCCATCGCCGCACACTGAGACGCAGACCCGCTCGGGAGCTGCAAGCTTGGCGCCAAGAATGCCGGAGACGCCAAACCCCATCCCGGAAAATCCCCAAGGATTGAGCATCGTCTGCGGCTGGCGGGCTTCCCAGAACTGCATGAACCAATTGTGATGAACCCCCGAGTCGAGCGAAATGATGGCGTCATCAGGCAACACCGCGCGGATCGCCGCGACCACCGGCTCGGGGCGGAGCGGCGTCGTGTCGAGCGCGAAATTGGGGCGGGTGAAGGCCTCCCATTCCGCGCGCCAATGGTCGATCTCGGCGAGCCATTCGCGCCGCTCGGGCCGCGCCTCGCCGCGCCGCTCGCACTCGGCCAGCATCTGGCGAAGAAACACCTTGGCATCGGCGATGATGCCGAGATCGGCGGGATAGTTGCGGCCGATCTCGCTGACATCGACATCGACATGGATGAGCTTGGTCGCCGGGAAATTCCACGAATATCCTTCCATCCACGACGATGCCGAGCGATCATCGAAGCGGGCGCCGACCGTGAGCACGAGATCGGCGTGGCGGCCGGCCTGATTGGCGGGATAGGCGCCGTTGCGGCCGATGAAGCCGAGCGAAAGCGGATGGCCCATCGCAAGACAACCCATGCCGTTGGGGGAGGCGATCACCGGAATGGCAAGACGCTCGGCGAGCGCCGTGAGTTCGCCGGACGCCTCGGCGAGCGTCACGCCATGGCCGATGAACAGCACCGGCCGCCGCGCCTGCGCCAGCATCGCGACAGCCCGCGCGACATCCTCGGGATCGGCGCCGGCGCGGCGTGCGCGCGGCGCCGGGTCCGGCTCGGGCGTGATGTCGGCCTCTTCCTGAAAGACGTTGAACGGCACATCGACCTGCACCGGCCCCGGCCTGCCGCCGAGCATGGTATCCATGGCGAGGCGGAGCGTGTGCGGCAGCATATCGACCCGCGTCGGCTGAAAGCTGCGCTTGACGACCGGCCGGCAGACCGAGGGGAAATCGGCTTCCTTATGGCGATAGAGTTCCTGGAACGGGCCGCGGTTGAATTGCTGGGTCGGGACGTCGCCGGTGATCGCGAGAAAGGCCGAAGAATCGGCGAAGGCATTGGCGAGCGCCATGACCAGATTGGCCGAACCCGGGCCGCAGGAGGTGAGCGTCGCGGCCGGGTGGTGTTTGACGCGGAAATAGGCGTCCGCCATGTGGCCGGCGGTTTGCTCATGGCGCGGCGAGATCAGCGCCACCTTGTCGCGCACGCCGTGCAGCGCATCGAGCATGCCGACATTGCCATGCCCGCAAATCCCGAAAACATGTTCGATCTTCTCGCGAACGAGAAATTCGGCGATCAGATCACCGCCCTTCCTGCGTGGCACGGCTGTCCCTCCCCTCGGCTGCGGTTAGCGGCGCGGCGGATCATCCGGCATTATTGGAATCTTTGCAAGATGGTGAGATGTGATTAAACTCCGCCGACCCCGTGAGGACAGAATGGCCGATCCCGCCCCGCCCGCCGAAGAGAAAGCCGAGCGCAACGGCATTCAGTCGATCGAGCGCGCTTTCGCAATCCTCGAGGAAATCGCCCGCAACCGCGCCGGCGTCAGCCTCGCCGAATTGAGCAAGCGGCTCGGCCTTCACAGCTCCACCGCGTTTCATCTCGTCCAGACCATGGTCGGGCTCGGCTATGTGCGCCAAATGCCAGACAGCCGGCGCTATCGCATCGGTCGGCCGATTTTCGCCCTCGCCAGCGCCTGTCTCGATGATATCGAACTCACCACCCTCGCAACGCCAGTGCTCGAAGCGCTTTCGGCCGCCACCGGTGAGACCGCGCATTTCGCCGTCCGCTCCGGCGGCGGCGAAATCGTCGTCGTCGCCAAAACGCCGGGCGCCGGCGCCTTCCAACTCACCGACCGGGTCGGCGTGGTGCGCCCGGCGCACGCGACAGCGCTCGGCAAGGCCTTGCTCGCGGCCCTGCCGCCGGCGCGGTTCGAGCGCTATCTCGCCCAGGCCAAGCTCACCGCGCTCTCACCCAAAACGATCACCGACCCGGAATGGCTGCGGCGCGAAATCGAGCGCATCCGCGAAGACGGAATAGCCTTCGACGATGGCGAATTGGACGCTGAAATCCGCTGCCTCGCCGCCGCGGTGCATGACTTCACCGGCAGCGTGATCGGCGCCATCGGCGTCTCCGGCCCGCTCTGGCGGCTTTCGCTCCCCGTCCTGCAACGCCACAGCCAGGCGGTCAAAGAAGCCGCCGCCAGCCTCGCGCACGCCATCGGGGCATCGAAATAAGAAAAACTGTTCTTTTTTGAAAAAAAGAACCAAAAAAACTTTTGTCCGTTGGGCAGTGCCTGCGGCACTCCCCGCTCCGAGATAACGGAACAAAAGTCTTTTTGCTTCTTTTTCTTCAGAAAAAGAAGTGTTTTACTCTTTTCTAACCTCGCTCTCGCAAAGCGCGCGCGCGACGAGATAGGCGAAGGTGAGCGCTGGGCCGAGGGTGATGCCGGGGCCGGGATAGGCGCCGTCCATCACCGAGGCCATGTCGTTGCCGCAAGCATAGAGCCCAGCGATCGGTGTGCCGGCGTCATCGAGCACCCGCGCCGCGGCGTCGGTCGCGAGCCCAGCGCTGGTGCCGAGATCAGCGGGGTAGAGGGTGATCGCGTAGAATGGCGGGGTCGCGAGCGGCGCAAGGCAGGGGTTGGGCCGCCGTTCGGGGTCGCCGAGATGGCGCTGATAGGCGTCGTTGCCGCGCCCGAAATCTCCATCCTCGCCGCGCGCCGCGTCTGCGTTGAAGCGGGCGAGGGTCGCCGCAAGCGCCGCCGGAGCGAGGCCGAGCGCCCGCGCGAGCCCGGCGATATCGGGTGACGCGGTGAGATAGCCGCGCCGGATCCAGCGCCGCGGGCGGGGAAACACCGGCGCGATCGGGCCGAGCCCGTAGCGGCGCAGAAACGCGTGATCGCAAATCAGGAACGCCCGCGCGAGGCCGGCGCGTAGCATGGCGCGGACGAATTCGTGATAAGAAAGTGCTTCGTTGACGAAACGCCGGCCGTGCTCATCGACGACGAGGCTGCCGGGCTTGCCGCGATCGGTGACGGTGTGGGGGAAAATCGCGGTGCTGCCGTCATCGCGGGTAAAGATCGAAACCGGGGTCCAGAACGCCGCATCGGCGCCACGCCGCGCCAACGCCGCGCCGACCGCGCGCGCCAGACGAATGCCATCGCCGCTATCACCGGCGAAAGCCGCGGAAAAACGCCGCGCCGGCGCCGGCAGGAACGCCGCCCGCAGCACTGGATCATGCGAAAACCCGCCGCTCGCGAGCACCACACCGTGCCGGACAGAAAGCGTCTTCCCGCCGGCGACCACGCCTTGCACCCGTCCTTCGGCGAAAATCAGCTTTGTTGCCGGAGTATCGAGGCGGAGATCGACGCCAAGGCGGAGCAGAGACAAAAGCAGCCGCCCGGCGAGCGCGTTGCCGAGCACGAGCCGGGTGCCGCGCGGCCAGGCCAGACGCTGCCCGGCATAGGCTGCGAGCCGACGCGCAACCACCAGCGCCGAGCGCAGCGAGCGGGTCACGCGGCGGAAATGCACGAGATCGCTGCGCTCGATCATCATGCCGCCGAACGGCGTGAATTCCGGGATCGGCGGGCGGAGCCGCACGAAATGCCGCCCCAACGCACGGCCATCGAAGGGCACCGGCTCGAACACCCGCCCGCCCAGCGTCGCCCCCGGGAGATCGGGGTAATAATCGGGATAACGCGCGACCGGCTGAAAACGAAGCTCGGTGCGGGCCGCAAGCGCGGTGATGGCGGCGGCGGCGTGGGCGAGGAAGCTTTCGCGCCGCGCGTCCGTCTCCTCGGCGCCGATGACGTGATCGAGATAGGTCCGGGCAGCGGCGGTATCCTCCGGCGCCCAGACCATGCCGCCCGAGGTCGCGGTGGTGCCGCCGACAGACGCGGTTTTTTCGAGCAGCACCACCGAAAGCCCCTCGGCCGCGCACAAGGCGGCTGTCGCCATGCCGGCGGCGCCGGCGCCGATCACCACGACGTCAATGCGATCGGGGGCGTCCCCCGGCATCAGGCGAGGCTGGGCGTCGGGAGCCAGGCGGCAGCCGGTTCGTTATGGCGGAGTGTGGGCAGATCGGCGCCCGCCGTGCTGCCGGCGAGCTTGCCGAACACGGCGCCGCTCATGAGCCCGGTGCCACCGGGATAGTTGAAATAAAAGAGGCCGCCGACCAGTTCGCCCGCCGCATAAAGCCCCGGAATCGGGCGGAGATCCTGATCGAGCACGCGCGCCCCGGCATCGATGCGCAGGCCGCCGAAGGTGAAGGTAATGCCGCAGCCGACCTGATAGGCCTCGAACGGCGGGTCTTCGAGCGGATTGGCCCAGTTGCTCTTGGGCACCGCCAATCCCTCGGTGCGGCGCCCGTCCTTGACGTTGGGATTGAACGGAATATCGCGGCGCACGGCGGCGTTATAGCCGCGGATTTCGGCCAGAAACGCCGCCTCATCGACGCCATCGAGCTGGCGGGCGAGCGCCTCCAGCGTCTCGGCGCGGCGCTTCGTCACTTGGCGAATGCGGTATTCGTCGCGCAACAGGTGCAAAACCTTGGAGTCAAAAATCTGCCAGGCGAAATTGCCAGGTTGGGCGAGAATGACGCGGCCATATTTGGCATAGGTGTAGTTGCGGAAATCGGCGCCCTCATCGACGAAGCGCTTGCCGTCGGCATTCACCATCACGCCGAACGGGTAGGAGTGTTTCTGAAACCCGTCGCCGACCGCGAGATCGCCGAATTCCGGGGCGTTGAAATCCCAGCCCACGGCGTGGCAGCCCGACCAGTTGCCGGCCGGTGAAGCGCCGATCGCAAGCGCCATCTTGATGCCGTCGCCGCTGTTGAAGCGCGAGCCACGCACCTTGGCCAATTCCCAGCCCGGGCCGAGATAGCGCGTGCGCATCTCGGGATCGGCCTCGAAACCGCCGCTGGCGAGGATGACGGTCGTGCCGCCGAGCGGGTAGCGCCGCTCCGGCGTCTTGACCTCGACGCCGCGCACCGCGCGGCCATCCGAGAGCAGCCGGACGGCGCGGCTCTCATAGCGGATATCGATCCCCTGCGTCTGGCACGCTTTGGTCAGCGCCGCGACCAACCCCGGCCCGCCGCCCCAGGCTTCCACCGTGAGGCCACCCCAGAATTTGAATTTTCCGTCGACCTTGAACGCCTGGCGGCCATAGATCGGCTGAAACCGCACGCCTTTGTCGCGCATCCAGCGGAGCGTCGGAAAGCTCGACCGCACCAGCGTCTCACAAAGCGCAGGGTCGGTGCGGTTTTGCGTCACGCGGAACATGTCGTCGAAGAATTGATCCTCGGGATAGGTGCCGAAATCGGTGCGGGCGATCTCCTCCTCGGTGAGATCGGGCATGACGGCGCGGAGATCCTCGATGCCGCGATAGGCAAAGCGAATGGCACCGGCGGTAAAGGCGCTGTTGCCGCCGGCCTCGGCCGCCGGCGCGCGCTCCAGCACCACGACGCGGGCGCCACTCTCCGCCGCCGCTAACGCCGCGCAGAGTGCCGCATTGCCCCCCCCGACAACGACCACATCGACCCGTTCCTCGCTCACGCGCCCTCCATCCCTTCTGCTCTCTCAGCCCGTATCTCGTAATATCGGTTGACATTTGTCAATGCCGCAGGTTTTCTCGCCCGCCGGAGGAGGCGCGATCATGGCACGCATTCTGGTCACCGGCGGCGCCGGGTTCATCGGCGCCGCCCTCTCTGCCGCGCTGGCCGCCCGCGGCGATCAGGTCATCGCCTTCGACCGCAGCGACAGTCCGGCGCTTGCCCGCAATCGCGCGTGCTTCCCAGAGATCACTTTCCGCCCCGGCGAAATCACCGAATGGCCGCATCTCGCCGCCGCGTTCCTCGGCCATCGTCCCGAAGCGGTGGTGCATTGCGCGGCGATCGTTGGTGTCGTCGCCGCGCAGGCGAGCCCGGCGGCGACGTTTCGGGTCAATGTCGAAGGCGCGCTCAGTGTTTTTGCGGCGAGCCGCCTGTTTGGCGCGCGCCGGGTGATCAACCTCTCGACCGAGGAAATCTACGGCCCTTTCCAGGCGCCGGAAATCGACGAGACGCACCCTTGCGCTCCGGTCGGCGCCTACGGGATTTCGAAATTCGCGGTCGAGCAATTGGCCCGCGATGACGTGCGCCGGCACGGTCTCCCGATCCTCCATCTCCGCACCTGCTGGGTTTATGGCCCCGGCCTGCCGCGCCCAAGGGTGCCGAAAACCCTGCTTGACGCGGCGCTTGCCGGCCGTCCCCTGCATCTCGCCAAAGGCGCCGATTTCCGGGTCGATCACGTCTATATCGATGATCTCGTCGCCGGCCTTCTTTGCGCCCTCGATGCGCCGCGGCCGCGCTTCGATGCCTATCACATCGCAAGTGGCGCCGCGCCGACACTCGGCGAGATCGTCGCCATCGTCCGCGATCTCGTCCCCGGCGCCGAGATCTCGGCCGGCCCCGGGGGCTATGACTTCGCCCCTGGCGTCTCGGTGGTGCAGAAGGGCGCACTCGCGGCCGGTCGCGCCCGTGACGATCTCGGCTATGCGCCGCGCTTTGACATGCGCGCCGGCTTGGCCGCCTGGATCGCCGCGCGGCACGCCGGCGAGGATTGATGTTTTCGAAAAACCAGAGGGGAAAAGACCATGGAACGTCACGCCAGCATCCGCAACATCGCCGAGACGCCCTGGCGGGAACTGCCCGGCCATCATGGCGGCGCGCTCTCGAAGCTGCTCGTCCACCCCGAGACCACGGGCGCGCGCCAGATCGATCATCGCATCTCGTGCTACGCGCCGATGGCGCGCGTTGCGGTGCATGCCCACAAGGTTCAGGAGCAGGTCTATCACGTGCTGGAGGGCGAGGGGCTGATGGAAATCGCCGGCGAGCGCCGCGTGGTGCGCCGTCACGACGTGATTTTTCTCCCTCCCGGCGTGCCGCATGGGCTCGAAAATACCGGCACCGGCAACCTCGTTTTCCTCGTCGTCACCGCCCCGGTCGTCGACGAACCCTGAGCGAACTGGCATTTGCGTGACGCGCGACGATGCCGGGCCGGTCACTCCCGCGTCATCACGTTGGGCAGGCGATCAAGAGGTTTCGCGGGATTCGGGTTGAGGGAGCGCTGCTGCCTCGCCTGCGGCATCCTCGTGCTCGCGGTGCGGTGCCGCGTGTTTGGCGTCGGCGGCCGGTGATTTTTCCGCACTGGTGGCAAGCAGACCCTGGGCGAGGGCGATGCGACGAAAATGAACAGAGAGCATTCCGATCCTCCGGTGCGCGTCGATCCCGCGCATTGAAGACCAGAAAGAGTAACCAAATCGTCTCCATCGGATGTCAAATTGGTCATTCCGCCGCCGCCCGGCGATTGTCTCACTGGCGCAAGATGGTACGCCCGGCATAGCGGCCGGCGCGGCCGAGTTCGGCTTCGATGCGGATCAACTGGTTGTATTTCGCTAGCCGGTCTGAGCGCGAGAGGCTGCCGGTCTTGATCTGGCCGGCGTTAGTTGCGACCGCGAGATCGGCGATGGTGGTATCCTCGGTCTCGCCCGAGCGATGGCTGATCACCGCATGATAGCCGGCGTGCTGGGCGATTTCGATGGTCTCCAGCGTCTCGGTCAGGGTGCCGATCTGGTTGAGTTTGACCAGGATCGCATTGCAGATGCCGCCCTGGATGCCGCGCCGCAGCCGCTCGGGGTTGGTGACGAAGAGATCGTCGCCGACCAGTTGCACCCGCTTGCCGAGGGCATCGCTCCCCTGTTTCCAGCCCGCCCAGTCATCCTCGGCGAAGGGATCCTCGATCGAGGTGATGGGATAGCGCGCCATCAGCGCTTCGAGATAGGCGATCATCCCGGCGGCATCGAGGGTCTTGTCCTCGCCGGCGAGGTGGTAGCGCCCGTCCTTGAAGAATTCGCTGGCGGCACAGTCGAGCGCCAGCGCGATTTCCTCCCCGGCGCGGTAGCCGGCCTTCTCGATCGCCCGGCTGATGAAGGAAAGCGCCTCGTCGGCGGAGCGGAGATTGGGCGCGAAGCCGCCCTCGTCGCCGACATTGGTGTTGTGCCCGGCGTCAGCGAGGATTTTCTTGAGGGCGGCGAAGACTTCGGCGCCCATGCGCACCGCGTCGGCGAGCGAAGGCGCGGCAAGCGGCTGGATCATGAATTCCTGGATGTCGATCGGATTGTCGGCATGTTTGCCGCCATTGACGATGTTCATCATCGGCACCGGAAGCGTCCGCGCAAAGCTGCCACCGAGATAGCGCCAGAGCGGCAGACCGTGTGCCGCCGCCGCCGCCTTAGCGGTTGCCAGCGAGACCGCGAGCATCGCGTTGGCGCCAAGGCGCGATTTGTTGGGGGTGCCGTCGAGATCGATCAGAGTCTCGTCGATGAGGATCTGCGCGGCGGGATCCATGCCGGCGATGGCGTCGAAAATCTCGCCCTCGACATGCGAGACCGCCTGGCGCACGCCCTTGCCGCCGAAGCGCGCGGGGTCGCCGTCGCGCAACTCCGCCGCTTCATGCACGCCGGTCGAGGCGCCGGAGGGCACGGCAGCGCGGCCCAAAATCCCGTCATCGAGGACGACATCGACCTCGATGGTCGGGGTGCCGCGGCTGTCGAGGATTTCCCGGGCGGTGATATCGGCGATCGCGGCCATGGCGTATGCTCCCTACGGTTCTCACGCCCTTGCCCGATACGGCGTTGGCGATCAGCAAACAAGGGGCACGCCGGCACCGACCCAAAGGACAAAAATTTTTGGTTCTTTTTTAAAAAAAAGAACCTTTGTTTTCGCCTCACGACGCCTGCGCGCTCGCCTCGCTGCGTGTCGCGCCAACGCGGGCGGCGAGCGCCCCGGCCATGAAGGCGTCGAGATCGCCATCGAGCACCGCGTCGGGGTTTGATTTTTCGACCCCGGTGCGGAGATCCTTCACCATCTGATACGGCGCGAGCACGTAGCTCCGGATCTGGTGGCCCCAGCCGATATCGGTTTTCGCGCTCTCGACCAACGCCGATTGCGCCTCGCGCTTCTGCAACTCCGCCTCGTAGAGCCGGGCGCGCAGCATATCCATCGCTTTGGCGCGGTTGCGGTGCTGGCTGCGGTCGGTCTGACAGGCGACGACGATGCCGCTCGGGATATGGGTGATGCGGATGGCGCTCTCGGTCTTGTTGACGTGCTGGCCGCCGGCGCCGGAGGAGCGATAGGTATCGACCTTGAGATCGGCTTCGTTGATCTCGACGGTGATGGTGTCGTCGATCACCGGATAGACCCAAACGCTGGCGAAGCTGGTTTGGCGGCGCGCATTGGCGTCGAACGGGCTGATCCGCACCAGGCGGTGAACGCCGGCCTCGGTTTTCAGCCAGCCATAGGCATTGGCGCCGGAGACCTGCAGCGTCGCCGATTTGATGCCGGCCTGCTCGCCGTCGTTGCGGTCGATGATCTCGGTTTTGTAGCCGCGCTTTTCCGCCCAGCGCAGATACATCCGCAGCAGCATCTCGGCCCAGTCCTGGGCTTCGGTACCGCCGGCGCCGGCATTAATTTCGACATAGGCGTCATTGCCGTCGGCTTCGCCAGAGAGCAGGCTCTCGATCTCGCGCTGTTTCGCGTCCTCGGCGAGGGCGCGAAGCGTGCCTTCGGCCTCGGCGATCATCGCGGCGTCTTGCTCGGCTTCGGCGAGTTCGAGCAATTCGCGGGCATCGTTGGTTTCGCGCTCGATGCGGCGGACGCTATCGACCCCGGCGGCGATATGGTTACGCGCGCGCATCAAGCTTTGCGCAGCGGCGGCGTTTTCCCAGAGCGCCGGGTCTTCAGCGCGGGCGTTTAGTTCGTCGAGGCGGGCGAGGGCGGCATCCCAGTCAAAGATGCCTCCTCAGCAGCGCGAGCGACTGCTGGATCTGCTGGACCAAGGCGTCGGTTTCGGCGGACATCGGGGCTCCGTTCGTTCGTTCGGGGGCGTTGTAATGGCCGCGGGCGCCGGCGGCAATCCCGCGACCGGCGCCTATCCCGCCTTGAGCAGGCGGGCCGCGGCCGGCGCAAAATAGGTCAGAACACCGTTGGCGCCGGCGCGTTTGAAGGCGAGCAGGCTTTCCATCATGGCGCGGTCATGATCGAGCCAGCCATGGCCGACCGCCGCCATGATCATCGCGTATTCGCCCGAGACCTGATAGGCGAAGGTCGGCACCCCGAAGCGGTCCTTCACCCGCCGCACGATGTCGAGATAGGGGAGACCGGGCTTGACCATCACCATATCGGCGCCCTCGGCGAGGTCGAGCGCGACCTCGCACAAAGCCTCGTCGCTGTTGGCGGGGTCCATCTGGTAGGTTTTCTTGTCCCCGATCAGCGCCCCGGCGGAGCCGACGGCGTCGCGGAACGGACCATAAAAGGCGGAAGCGTATTTCGCGGCGTAGCTCATGATCCGCGTGTGGATCAGGCCGTCGGCATCGAGGGCGGCGCGGATGGCGCCGATCCGGCCATCCATCATGTCAGAGGGCGCGATGATGTCGATCCCGGCCGCCGCCTGCACCACCGCCTGGCGGGTGAGGACGGCGAGCGAGGCGTCATTGGCGACATAACCCTCACGGATCACGCCGTCATGGCCGTGATCGGTGTAGGGGTCGAGCGCGACATCGCCGACCAGGACGAGGGCCGGGAATTCGCGCTTTAAGAGCCGCGCCGCCTGGCACATCAGATTGTCGGGGTTGGTCGCCTCGGTCCCTTCGGCGTCTTTTTTCTCGGGCGGGGTTGCCGGAAACAGCGCGACCGCCGGGATGCCGAGATCGACCGCAGGGGCGACATGGGCAATGAGGCGATCGAGGCTGACCCGCGCAACCCCCGGCATGGAGGCGACCGCCGTGGTCTCGCCGCGCCCCTCGATCACGAAGACCGGCCAGATCAGGTCATCGACCGCGAGCCGGTTTTCCGCAACTAGCCGTCGCGTTCCCGCATCCAGCCGGTTGCGCCGCATGCGTCGCGCCGGAAACTGCCCGAGCGTCATGGCCTTCCCCTCGCTCTCACCTTCCCCGAGCGGTTCTATCAATTCTCCGGCCGATAGACCAGGAGGGCGGCGGTCGCGGTGTTGGACATACCGTTGGGGCCAGGCAGTGACTGGCTGAGGACGTAGCCGGCGATGTCATGGGGCAGCGTGCCGGGGAAAGCGCCGGCGGGAGCGACGATGAACAGGCGATCGCGGTCGGGGACGAAAAGCCCGGTGCGCGCGCCCGGGAGAGAGGCGACCGGCGGCGCCGCGAAATAGCCGCCGGGCTGGCCGTCCTGAATGGTGAACACCGAGATTTCGCCCGAGCCGCAGGAGGCGTAGATGCGCTGATGGTTGGGGTCGAAGAACACGCCATCGGCGTCGCGGCAGGCGGGTGAGGTGCCGAGCACCTCACCCTTGTTGCGGTCATAGAGCACCATCAGCGGCGGATTGCGAAAGATGGTGGCAAGCAGCGGCCCCTTGGGGTCGATGGCGAGGGAATAATTATCGGCCCCGCGCAGATTGCGCCAGCGGCCGAGGATCTTGCCGCCATCGATATCGACGACATCGATCTCCTGCGCATCCGGGATATTGACGAAAATATGCCCGTTGGCGGGGTCGAGCGCGAAACCCTCGGGATGGGCGGGGAGATGGACATCGGCGACCTGCTTTCGCGTGCGCGCGTCGATGATCGCAAGGCCGCCACTGCCATAGCCGACGACGACGTGATCGTTGCGCGGGTCAATCAAGATGTTGTCGGCGTCCCCAGCGAGCTTGAGGCGGCCGATTTCCTTGGCGTTGTCGCCGCGATAGAGGCGCACGCTGCCGTCGCCGCCATTGGCGACATAGAGCGTATCGGTGGCGGCGGAAAATCCGACCCCCTGCGGCCGGTCGAGCCCGCTGATGCGGCGGACGACGTGGCGCTTCTGCCAATCGACGACATCGACCGTGTTGTTGCCGAATTCCGCGATATAAAGCAGTTGCCGCTTCGCATCGAGGGCGAGATGATCGATCCGCCCGAGGGTGTTGGGTAGCGGAATCGTCGCTTCGAGGGCCAGCGGCTGGCTCGCCGAGGAAACCGGGTGAGCGGCAAGCGCCAGCCCAAGAACCGTGGTGGCCCCGAGAAGGCGGGAAAAAATTTTGATCATTGTCGATTGAACCCCTGAAGCAAGCCCTGTTGGATCTAGCTCTTATCCTGTCCCAGCAAAAAAGACCGCACCACGCCAATGGTTTCGGCATCCATCAGCGCCGGCGCATGCCCGGTATCTTTCACCACATGCGGCATGGCCCCGGACTGGACCATCCGCTCGAAGGTTTTCGGCAGCAGGAGATCGCTGTTTTCGCCGCGTATGGCAAGCACCGGGATGTTAATCTTCTCCCACCATGGCCAGAGCTCGGTATCGATCGCAAGCGAGGTGCGGATCGGCTTGGCGATGCCGGGATCATAGTGCAGAGCGACCCGTCCATCCGGCAAATGCCGAGCTGAGGTCTTGGTCAAATGCTCCCAGTGCGCGTCCGAAAGCGGGCCGAAGCCAGCATGGACATGGCGGAGATGGGCCTCGAGCGCGAGCAGATCGGGGAATTCCGGGCGCACGCTCATGTAATCACGAATGCGCGCGATCGCCCGCCCCGGCACCATCGGCCCGACGTCATTGAGCACCATGCGCGAGATCGGCGCCCCCGGCGAAGACGCGATCATCATGCCGCAAATACCGCCCAGAGAGGTTCCGACCCACATCACCTGCTCGCCAAGCGTTGCGAGCAGATGGGTGAGCGCGATGACATAGGATTGCGGCTGATAAAGGCTCGCATCCGGCAGCCAGTCCGAAGCGCCGCGGCCGGGAAGGTCGGGGCTGAGCACATGAAACCGGTCGGCGAGGCCGGCGGCCAGCGCATCGAAATCGCGCCCGCTGCGGGTCAGGCCGTGGACACAAACCACTGTCGGGTGCTTGCGGCTGCCAACCTCGTGATAGCGCATGCGATAGAAGCTGCCGGCGAGAAAATAGCGGATTTCCCCCAAAAGGGGCCGCATTAAACCACCCCTTCGGCGCGCAGCCCGGCGATCGCCGCGTCATCGAGGCCGAGCAGTTCGCCGAGCACCGCCGCGGTATGCTCGCCAAGGAGCGGCGGCGGCAGCCGGTAATCGACCGGCGTCACATCGAGCCGCACCGGGTTGGCGATCACCTTGACGCGATCGTTTTCGGCGCCCGGACGCGCCATTTCGACGACGGCGCCGCGCGCGATCACCTGCGGGTCGGCGAACACCTCGGAAAGCCGGTTGATCGGCCCGCAGCCGATCTTGAGCGCTTCCAGTTTGTCGACCCACCACGCGGTCGGGTGCGCGGCGAGCACCGGGGCGAGACTCTCCGTAACCAAAGCGCGGTTTTCGACCCGCGCGGCGTTGGTTGCGAAACGCGGATCGGCCAGCAGCGGCGCGAGCCCGAACGCCTGGCAAAAACGCTGGAAGGTCGGGTCATTGCCGATCGAGAGCACGATGTGGCCATCCTCGGTCGCGAAAACCTGATAGGGGACGATGTTGGGATGCTGGTTGCCGAGGCGCGGCGGGTTCTCGCCGGTCGCAAGATAGTTCATGCCCTGATTGGCGAGCCAGGCGACATGGGTGTCGAGCATGCCGATATCGATCTGCTGGCCGATCCCGGTCTGCTCGCGATGGCGAAGCGCCGCGAGGATGCCGATGCAGCCATAGAGCCCGGCGAAAAGATCGGCAACCGGCACGCCAACCTTCTGCGGCAACCCCTCGGGCTCGCCGGTCAGGCTCATGACCCCGCCCATCGCCTGGATCAGGCTGTCATAGCCGGGGCGCGGCGCGTAGGGGCCGGTCTGGCCGAAGCCGGTGATCGAGCAATAGATCAGGCGCGGGAATCGCTCGTGGAGCTGGGCATAGCCGAGGCCATATTTGGCGAGCGCGCCGACCTTGAAATTCTCGACCAGGATATCACAGCGCGCGATCAGGGCGAGCGCCAGTTCCTGGCCTTTCGGGGTCGCGATATCGAGGGTGACGGAGCGCTTGTTGCGGTTGACGCCGGTGAAATAGGCACTTTCGCGACTGCCGGGCATGAAGGGCGGGGCGAAGCCGCGGGTGTCGTCACCGCTCCCGGGTTTTTCGATCTTGATGACCTCGGCGCCGAGATCACCGAGCATTTGCGTCGCTGTCGGCCCGGCGAGGACTCGGGTCAAATCGAACACGCGCAAACCCGCCAAGGGACCGCTCGCCGCCATGGTCGTCATCCTCGCTTCTCCGCCTGCAAACCGGCCGCCCCGTGGCGCTCGCCCTTGCAGGGCGCCGGCACTCGGTTCATCTTCGGCCGCCGTTTATAGAGACCCAATCACGGGAGGAAAACCCGATGCTCGACCAGCCCATGCCCACCCCGTCTGCCCCGACACTCGACCAGAACGCGTTGGCGCGCGCTCTTTCCGGCCATCATTTCATCGGCGGGCGGTTCGTCCCGGCCCAGTCCGGGCGTAGTTTCGCGGTGCATAATCCCGCGACCGGCGCCGAGATCGCCCGCGCCGCCGAGGGCGATGCCGCCGATGTCGACGCCGCGGTGGTGAACGCGGCGGCGGCGCAAAAGGACTGGGCGAAGCTGCCGGCGCGCAAACGCGGCGCTCTCGTCAGCCAATGCGCCGCTTTGATCGGCACGCATGCGGAGGAACTCGCGCGCCTGATCGCGCTCGAGACGGGCAAGGCGCTCCGCACCGAAAGCCGGGTCGAGGCGAATGTGGTCGCCGATATTTTCAGCTTCTTCGGCGGCCTCGGCAGCGAGCTGAAGGGCGAGAGCGTACCGTTCGCGCCGGATGTGCTTTCGGTCACGGTGCGTGAGCCGCTCGGCGTGGTCGGCGCGATCATTCCGTGGAACGTGCCGATGCTGCTGATGGCGCTCAAGATCGCCCCGGCCCTGGTCGCCGGGAACACGGTGGTGGTGAAATCGGCGGAGGAAGCGCCGCTCGCCGTCTTGCGTGTCTGTGAACTCATGAACCGCATCCTGCCGCCGGGCTGCTTTAACATGTTGTCGGGCTTTGGCCCGGAATGCGGCGCGCCGCTGGTCGCCCATCCCAAGGTGCGGAAAGTCACCTTCACCGGCAGCGTCGAGGTCGGGCGCATCGTCGCCGTCGCCGCCGCCGAGAAGCTGATCCCGGTGACGCTCGAACTCGGCGGCAAAAGCCCGATGCTGGTCTTCGCCGATTGCGATTTCGAGAAGACCGTGATGGGCGCGATCACCTCGATGCGCTTCACCCGCCAGGGCCAGAGCTGCACCGCGGCGAGCCGGATCTATGTCGAGCGGCCGATCTTCGACCGCTTCGTCGCCGCACTCGCCGAGAAGGTGAACGCCATGGTGATGGGCGATCCGCTCGATGAGAAAACCGATATCGGCACCATCATCAGCGAGGGGCAGTTCGAGAAGGTCAAGAGCTTCATCGCCGAGGGGGCGGCAACGCCAGGCGCCAAGGCGCTGGTCTGCAGCGCCCTGCCCACCGACCCCGCGCTGAAAAAAGGGCTTTTTCTGCAGCCGCATATCTTCACCGGCCTCACCCGCGAAAGCCGCCTGGTGCGCGAAGAGATTTTCGGCCCGGTCACCTGCGTTTTTCCCTTCGATGACGCGGAAGCAGTGCTCGCCGAGGCCAATGACAGCGAATACGGCCTCGCCGCCTCGCTCTGGACCAATAATCTCAAACGCGGCCTCGATCTCGCCCATCGGCTGGAAGCCGGCCTCGTGCAGATCAACCAGAACCTCGTCGTCCAGGCCAATCTTTCCTATGGCGGGGTGAAAAGCTCGGGGTTGGGCAAAGAAGCCTCGCTGGAAGCGATGCAAGAACACTTTACCCACAAAAAGACGATCATGGTGAATTACGGGTAACCTCAGCATAAGACCAAAATCGTTCTTTTTTGAAAAAAAGAACCAAAAAACTTTTGCCTGTTGGGCAGTGCCGTAGGCACTGCCCATGCTTGGGCATTGGCCGCTCCGAGAAACCGGGACAGAAGTCTTTTTGCTTCTTTTTCTTCCAGAAAAAGAAGTTTTTTATCTTTATTTGAAACCGCTGCGCGAGGGACGATGAACAAGGCACTGCGGCTGACGCGGCGGCTGATCGGCGGGGGCGCGAGCGTGCTGCTTTTCGCGCTCGTCATCGCCGGCGGGATGGCGTGGCATACTTTGCCGCCGGCGCGCGAAACGCTGCGCATCCCGGCACTCAACGCGCCGGTCGCGGTGAGCTTCGACAGCCACGGAATCGCGCGCATCGAGGCCGCGAGCGAGGCCGACGCCGCGCTCGCCCTCGGCTATGTCCATGCTCGCGACCGGCTGTTTCAGATGGAGCTGATGCGGCGCACGGTTTCCGGGCGGCTTGCGGAATGGGTCGGCCCTGCCGGCCTCGGCAGCGATCGCTTGATGCGCACCCTTGGTCTGCGTCAGGAGGCGGCGGTGGAATATCGCACGCTGCCGCCGGCGGTGCGTGCCGATCTCGACGCCTACGCCGCCGGCGTCAATGCCTGGCTCGATGCGCGCGGGCGCTATGCTTGTCTCGAATGTATTTTCTTCCGCCATCTCGATCCCTGGACCCCGGTCGATTCGCTGCTGTGGGGCCATCTCATGGGCTGGTATCTCGCCGCCAATGAGCGGGTGGAACTCGCCCGGATCGCGCTTGCCGCCAATCCCAAGCTGACGCCAGAGCGCATCCGGGCGCTATGGCCGGCGCAAGCGACCGCCGGGAGACCCGATGCGGCGGCGCGCGACGTGCGTTTCGCCGCGCTTGCCGGCCGAGTGCTCGCGGCGATGCCGCTGCTTCCGGCGCCGTTCAATGCGCCGGCCGAAGAGTCGAACGCCTGGGCGGTCGATGGCGCCCATAGCGCGACCGGGGCGCCGCTGCTCGCCGGCGATCCGCATCTCGGGTTTAGTTTCCCGGGCCTCTGGTATCTCGCGCGCATCGCAACCCCGGCAGGTGTCTGGACGGGGGCGACGGTTCCCGGCGTGCCGTTCCTCGTCCTCGGCCAGAACGGCCATATCGCCTGGAGCTTCACCTCCAACAGCGCCGATACCGAGGATGTGTTCGTCGAAACCCCGATCGATCCCGACCATTATCTCGGCCCGACCGGCCCGCTCGCGTTCGGCCTGCGCGAGGAGCGGATCAAGGTGCGCGGCGCGCCAGACGTGGTGCTGACGGTGCGCGCGACCCGCCACGGCCCGGTGATCAGCGATCTCATTCCCGGCGAGACGCGCCTTCTCGCCGTCGCGATGGCCAATCTCGCCGGCCTCGGGACCGCAGCCAGCGGGCTCTACGCCCTCGATCACGCGCAATCGGTCGAGGAAGCGGGCGAAGCGGCGCCGCAAATCAGTGCCCCGGTGCAGAATTTGATGGTCGCCGATCGCACTCGGATCGCCCTTTTCGTCACCGGCCGCGTCCCGATCCGCCGCCACCCCGAGGATTTCCCGCCGCAAAACGGCGCCGATACCGCCCATGACTGGATCGGCTGGGCTTCGGGCTTGGCGCTGCCGCATAGCATCGCCCCGGCGAGCGGCCACCTCGTCAACGCCAATGAGGAGATCGCGCCGCTGCCCGGCGGCGCCTTCCTCGGCGAGGATTGGCCAGGCGATTGGCGGGCCCGGCGCATCCGCGCCCTGCTCACCGCCAAGGGAAAGCTCTCGGTCGCCGATTTCACGGCGATCCAGGCCGACACCACCAGCGCTTTCGCCGCCGAAATCCTGCCGACGCTGCGGGCGCTGGCGCCGCCGCCGGGCCTGGCCGCAACCGCGCTCGCGCTGCTTGCCGAATGGCAGGGGCAGATGGACCTGGCGCGGCCGGAGCCCCTGATCTTCAACGCCTGGATGCGGCGCTTCGCCGCCTTGGTGCTCAGCGCGGCGGGCGTTACGCAAGGCGATCCGGCGGCGCCTTTCCTCGAATTCACCGCCTCCTTGTTCACGCCGGCGGGGGCTGCGACCTGGTGCGGCGGCGATTGCACGCCGCTCCTGCTGCGCGCTCTCGAGGACGCGACCGGCAATCTCGCCCGCGCCTATGGGCCCGATCCGCGCGCCTGGCGCTGGGGGGTCGCGCATCAGGCGGTTTTCGCCCACCCGCTGCTCTCGCGAATGCCGGGGCTCGGGCGGCTTGCGACCTTTCGCATCGCCGATGGCGGCGATAATGCGACCATCGACCGCGCGGCGATGGCGCCGGAGAGTCTCGATGCCGTCCACGGCCCCTCCTATCGCGGCGTCTATGACCTCGCGAACCCGGACAATAGCCGCTTCATCATCGCCCCCGGCGAGAGCG
The DNA here is from genome assembly GCF_049965395.1 of Acidibrevibacterium sp. NCBI lineage: Bacteria > Pseudomonadati > Pseudomonadota > Alphaproteobacteria > Acetobacterales > Acetobacteraceae > Acidibrevibacterium > Acidibrevibacterium sp. The sequence goes on along the minus strand of NZ_JBMFWJ010000018.1, from coordinate 19,305 downwards.
GAAATCTCCTCAGCCGCCACGCCGCCGATCTGCTCACGCCCTGGCGCGACGGTGCTGCGATCACCCTGCCCGCGACGCCGGACGCCATCACTGCGCGCCTTACCCTCACGCCGTGAGGGAAAAAGAGGGAGCGTTAGAAAAGACTTCTTTTTCTGAAGAAAAAGAAGCAAAAAGACTTTTGTCCGTTCGCGTTACGGCGCCACCGGCAGCCAGGGCTGGACGCTCGGCGCCTGCGGCGGCACGCCTTTCTGGATCAAGCAATTCTCCAGCGCCTGATTGCGGTCATAAACCGCGCCGAGGCCAGCACCGGAAACCCCCATCAGGCCATAGGTCGCGTTCGGCGCATCCCGCGTGCTGTTGGCATACATGTCCTGTTTATAGAGCGCATCGGGATTTTGCTGCATATAGGCCTTGTCGACCTGCTGGCGACATTCCTCGATCGCCGCCTGCTCGGCGGGACTTTGCTTTTGGGTGGCGCAGCCGCCGAGCCCGAGTAGGAGAAGAAAAGGCGTCATCACGCGCAGCGAAGTGACCATGATGTGAAGATCTCCGAGGGATACGCCCCTGCCCATGCGTGCAAAATGGACCTTGGCGCGTCGTTCCGCCAGCCCGATGATGCGGTGTCCCCAAGAATGCGGCGCACGCCTCGCCGCGGAAGGAGTCCCCGATGTCCGATCCCGCCGATCTCACCGCAAGCCAAGCGCTCCACCGCATCAATGCGGGAAGCCTGACCCCGGCGGCGCTGCTTGATGCCTGCCTCGCGCGCGCGGCGCAGCACGAGGCGCGGCTGCACATCTATGCCTATCTCGACCCCGCGCCACCCCCCCGGCGGCCAATGCCGGGGCCACTCCATGGCCTGCCGCTCGGGGTCAAGGATGTCTTCGACACTGCCGACATGCCGAGCGCCTATGGCTCGCCGATCTGGCACGGCCATCGCCCGCGCGCCGACGCCGCCGCCATCGCTTGGGCGCGGGCGAGTGGTGCTGTGGTGATCGGCAAAACCGTGACGACCGAATTCGCCTATCGCCATCCCGGCCCCACCGCCAACCCGCATGACCCGGCGCGCACCCCCGGCGGCTCGAGCAGCGGCTCGGCGGCCGGGGTCGCGGCCGGGTATTTCCCCTTCGCGCTCGGGACGCAAACCGCCGGTAGCGTCATCCGCCCGGCGGCCTATTGCGGCGTCGTCGGCTTCAAGCCGAGCTTCGGCACCATCAACCGCGCCGGGCTCAAGCCGCTCGCCGAAAGCCTCGATACGATCGGCGTCTTTGCCCGCAGCGTCGCCGATGGCGCGCTGCTCGCGGGAACGCTGAGCGGGCGGGCGCTCGGCGATCCCGAGCGCAAGCCGGAGCGCGCGCCGCGCATCGGGATCTGCCGCTCGCCCTCCTGGCCGCTCGCAGCGCCCGAGACCGTCGCCCTCCTCGCCGAGGCCGAAACCCGGCTCCGGCGTGCCGGCGCATTCGTCGAAGCGCGCGAATTGCCGGCCGAGTTCGCGGCGCTGGCGGAGGCGCATCCTTTGGTGATGAACGCCGAAGCGGCGCGGGCGCTGGCCTGGGAGTTGTTCACCCATCCCGCGAAACTCAGCCGCGCGCTCACCGAGCGGCTCACCGCCGGCATGGCGGCGGCGCCCGAGAGTCTGTTTGCCGCGCGGGCGACGCTGCGCCGCTGCCGTGCCGCTTTCCCAGCGGCGATCGAGGGGATCGACATTCTCGTCACCCCCGCCGCCCCCGGCGAGGCGCCGCTCGGGCTCGATTTCACTGGCGATCCGGCGTTCAATTACCTTTGGACCAGCCTTCATGTCCCGTGCGTCACCGTCCCCGCCGGCAAGGGGCCGAACGGCATGCCGCTCGGCGTGCAGATCGTCGGCCGTTTTGATGACGACGCGGCGACGCTCACTTGGGCGGAGTGGGTCAGGCAGGCGCTGGGATAGTCACAACGACGCGAGATCAGGGGGCGCGAGATCAGGCGGCGCGCGCGGTGGCCTCCGCGGTCTGGCGGGCGAGCCGCGCGAGATCGGCGGCGAGGGTGGCGATCGCCGGAGCCCACTCGCCGGGGCTCGGCTGGCGATAGACGCGGAGCGTCGGATACCATGGGCTATCGCTCCGCGCGCGGAGCCAGCGCCAACAGGCGTCAAAGCGCGACAGCATCCAGACCGGTTTGCCGAGCGCGCCGGCGAGATGCGCGACCGCGGTGTCGACCGAGATCACCAGATCGAGCCCGGCGATGAGGGCGGCGGTATCGGCGAAATCCCGCACCTCCGCCATGGGGTCGTTGATCGTGAAGGGCGGATTGGCAAGCTCGTTCGCCGGTGGGCCCTTCTGGAGGCTGACGAAAGCAATCCCCGACACCGCGCCGAGCGGGGCGAGGGCGGCCAGCGCCAGCGAGCGACGCGGATCGACCCGGTGGGCGTAGGCGCGTTGCGCTTGCGCATGCCCGGCCCAAACCAGGCCGACTCGCAACCCCGGGCCGGGTGGCAGACGGGTCGCCCACTCCCTGACGAGGGCGGGATCGGCGGCGAGATAGGGAATGGCGGCGGGAATGGTTTCGAGCGTGGTCCCAAAAACATGCGGCAGGCTGAGCAGCGGGCAATGGCAGTCAAACGCCGGCAACGCCGCACCGGTCGCGACCACCTGTGTTACCCCCGGCAGCCCGGCGCAGAGCCGGACCAGCGCCGGCGGCACTTCGAGGATGACGCGCGCCCCGCGGGCCGCGACCAGCGGTGCATAACGGACGAATTGCAGCGTGTCGCCGAACCCCTCCTCGGCATGGAGGAGGATCGTGCGCCCGGCGATATCCTCGCCCTGCCAGAAGGCTTCGGAAAATCCGCGCGGCGGGGCCGCCCCCTGCTCGCGGCGGCGCTCGAACAGGGCGAAGCCCTCCCGCATGTGGGTGCCGCTGGAAAGGAGCGCGAGGCCGAGATTGACCGCGATATCGGCGTCCGCCGGATTGGCGGCAACGCCCTCGCGCAGCGTCACGATCGCCTCTTCGAGCCGGCCGAGATAGAGGAGGGCGAGGCCTTTGTTGCCGACGATGCGGGCCAGGCCGGCGCGATCGGCGGGGGCAAGGTCGGGATGGTGTTCGAGGGCGAGATCGGCGGCGGCGATCGCGCGGTCATGGTGCCCCATGTCGCTGAGCGTCGCGGTCAAGGTCGCGTAGGCAGCGGCCTCGCCCGGGGCTTCGCGCAAAGCCTCGCTGCAGACCGCGAGCGCCGCTTCGAAACGCCCGAGGGCGCGGAGCGCGCTCGCCTGATTGACGAGGAGCGTGGGGCGATTGACGCCGGCGGCACGGGCCTCCTCGCAGGCGGCCAGCGCCGCCTCCGGCTGATCGGCGCGTTCGAGCATGAAAGCGAGATTGACCCAGGCTTCGGCATTGTCGGGCGCGCTGGTGACGGCGGCGCGGAAAGCGCGGGCGGCGTCGGCCGGGCGATGGAGCGCATAAAGCGCCATGCCGAGATTGAACCAGACCGCCGACGAATCTGGCCGCGCCGCCAAAACGTCCTGATAGGTGACGATGGCGGCCTCGATCTGGCCCATCATCTGCTGGCAGCGGCCAAGGCCGAATTTGGCCTCGACGAGATCAGGGGCGGCGGTGACCGCCACGCGATACGCGGCGGCAGCCGCCTGGGCCCGCCCATCGAGCTCAAGGGCGGCGCCGAGGGAAAGATAAAACCGCGGCGACGGGGCCAAAGCCAGCGCCTGGCGGAACAGGATCGCCGCGGTTGCCGCGCGGCTCTCTGCAAGATGCAAAAGCCCCCGCCGATAACGCGCCTCGGCGCTATCGGGAAAATGGCTGATGGCGAGGAGATAGGCCCGCTCCGCCGCATCCACGGCGCCGGATTGCTGCAGCGCGGAGGCGTTTTCGAGGATCTCATCAAGGGTCATGGGCCACCTGCGGCTTGCGGGAAGGCGATTTCATCACTGCAAGGTAAAGACCCGATTAATCCCACCCCTCAATCCCGCGCCGCTCTTGCTCCAGAGGCCCGCAAGGGAATATAGGGGCGAGACGCCAGGGCCACGCCGCGCGGGGCCGAAGGGCGCAAGGCCCGCCCGCCGGAAATCGGTTCACTGAGAAATGCGTTCGGTGAGGATGGGCCAAAGGACCAGGGCCGGGGGGCAAATCGGGGTAACCGACGAACATCATGCACGCTTTTCACGCGCTTTGCCATCAGGCCCTCGCCGATATCCGCGCCCAGGGCCGCTATCGCAGCTTCACCCCGCTCGGCCGCAACGCCGAACGCTTCCCGGTCTATGAATGGGAGCAGGATGGCCAGAAGCGCGATGTCACGGTCTGGTCTGCCAACGATTATCTCGGGATGGGCATTGCCGAAGTCACGAGGGAAGCCGCTTGCGCTGCGGCGCGGAGCCACGGCGTTGGCGCCGGTGGCACCCGCAACATCGCCGGCACCAGCCCGCTGCACGACGCGCTGGAGGCCGAACTCGCCGATCTCCACGGCAAGGAGGCGGCGCTTTTGTTCACCTCCGGCTATGTCTCGAACGACGCCGCGCTGACCACCATTCTCGGCAGCCTGCCGGGCTGGGAAGTGTTTTCGGACGCGAAAAACCACGCCTCGATGATCGCCGGCATGCGTCACAGCCCGGCCAAGCGGCATATTTTCCGCCACAATGATCTCGCCCATCTCGAGGATCTGTTGCGCGCCGCGCCGGCGGCGGCGCCGAAGCTGATCGCCTTCGAGAGTGTCTATTCGATGGATGCCGATATCGCGCCGATCGGCGCCATCGCCGCGCTCGCGCGCAAATACGGCGCCATGACCTATCTCGACGAGGTCCACGCCGTCGGCCTCTATGGCCCGCAAGGCGGCGGGGTTGCCGAGCGCGACGGCGTCGCCGGTGAGATCGACATCATCGAGGGGACGCTGGCCAAGGGGTTCGGCACCCATGGCGGCTATATCACCGGCCGCGCCGAGGTGATCGATTTCATCCGCTCGACCGCCGCCGGGTTCATTTTCACGACCTCGCTGCCGCCGGTCATCGCCGCCGCTGCCCTCGCTTCGATCCGCTATGTCCGCGCCCATCCCGAGCGGCGGGCGAAGCTTTTCGAGCGCGCCGAAACCCTGAAACGCCGTTTCGATGAGGCCGGGATCCCGCGTCTCCCCTCGGTGAGCCATATCGTGCCGGTGGAAATCGGCGATGCCGCGCGCTGCAAGGCGGTGAGCCGGCGGCTGCTCGACGAATTCGGCATTTACGTGACGCCGATCAACTATCCGACGGTGCCGCGCGGCACCGAGCGCCTCCGCTTCACCCCCGGCCCGTTCCATACCGATGCGATGATGGATGATCTCATCGCCGCACTTCGCACCGTACTCGCGATCCGGACGTCGCAGGCGGCATAAGCCAAGGCACCCCGAAAGGAGAGGCAGGGTGGCCGAACGAATTGTGATGGTAGCGCTGCTCGGCCTTCTGCTGGTGGGCTGCCTTTATGTGCTCTCGCCATTTTTTTCGGCCATTCTTTGGGCGGCGATCCTGGTGTTCGCGAGCTGGCCGGTTCATCTGCGTCTGCGCCGTTTCGGGCTGCCGCCGTGGCTCGCCGCGCTGACCATGGTGTTGGCGGCGACGGTGCTGGTGTTACTGCCGCTCGCCATCGCCTTGCCCGGTGGCGGCAAGGACGTCATGCATCTGCGTCTTGCGATCCAGGCTGGGCTCCAGAACGGGTTGCCGGCGGCGCCGCCCTGGGTCGCGCGGTTGCCCATCGCGGGGACGCTGCTTAGCGATCTCTGGAATAGCTGGGCGGATGACATCAACGTCATGGTGGCGTTTTTCCGCCCTTATTTCGGCACCATCATCGAGGAGGGCTTGCGGCTTCTGCTCGGCATCGCCAATGGCGTCGCGGGCTTCGGTTTCGCGCTTTTCATCAGCTTTTTCTTCTATCTGCATGGCGAGAAGATCGGGGTCTGGCTGGTCGCGGCGCTGGAGCGGGTGTTCGGGCCGCAAGCGGCGCGGCTGCGCGCCGTCATCGGCAAGACCGTGCGCGGCACCGTCTATGGCATTCTCGGCAATGCCATCGTGCAGGGGGTGTTGGTATTTTGCGGCCTCTGGCTTACTGCGGTGCCGCGGGCGCCGCTGCTCGGCCTGATCGCCGGCTTTCTCGCGACCTTGCCGATCGGCGCGCCGCTGGTCTGGATCCCGGTGACGCTTTGGCAGATTGGCATCGGCGAGACCGGGCATGCGATTTTTCTTGGGCTTTATGGCGTGATCGTGGTGGCTGGGCTGGATCACGTCATCCGCCCTTATTTCATCGCCCGCGGCGCGCAGCTGCCGTTCTTGCCGACCGTGCTCGGGGTGCTCGGCGGCGCCATCGGGTTTGGCCTGCTCGGGGTTTTCCTCGGACCGGTGCTGCTCGGCGTCGGGCTTTCTCTCCTCAAGGAATTCGCCAAAGGCGGCAAGCCCTATCCGAATGCCATGCCGGTGCCGCCGCCGCCGGTCCATGAACCCCCACGCGTCACCGCGGGCTGAGCGCGGCGCGCGCGCCGAGCGCCGCGGACGCGCCGCCGAGGACGCCGCGTCGGCGGCCCTCCTCGCCGAAGGCTGGACGTTGCTCGCGCGCCGGCTGCGGACCGACGCCGGCGAAATCGACCTGATCGCCGAGCGCGCCGGCGTGCTCGCCTTTGTCGAGGTCAAGACCCGTGCGAGCCTTGCCGAGGCCGCGGCCTCGCTTTCGCCCCGCCAGCGCCGCCGCCTGCTCGCCGCGGCCGAAATCGTGCTCGCAGCGCAGCCCGGCTGGGGCCGCGCCGGGGTGCGCTTCGATGTGATCGTGGTTGACCGCGCCGGGCGCCTGCGGCGGATCAGCGATGCGTTTCGCGCCGAAGACTAGAAATTTTCTCCCTCTCTTGCGCCCCGCTTTACGCAACGCGGTAGACATCGATCACCACCGCGCGCGGCGCGCGGGCGCCAGAGCAGACGAAGAGGCTTTCGCTGAGCCAGCGATGCGGCCCCGGCGGCGCCTCGAAGCTCGGCGCGCCGCGGAAATAATAATGCGCCGGATCGACCGCGTCCCCCGCCGCGAGCCGCTCGATGATCGCCGCCGGGGCGCGCCGGATGGCGCGGTTGACGATGGTGATGATCGTGCCGTCGCTCGCCCGCATGGCGTAGCGCGCGACCAGCCTCGTGATAGCCCCTTCTTCCTCGATCAGTTGCCAATCCGCCCCCATCGTCAATATCTCGCCGACCATGCGCGGCCCACGCACCGTGCCGCCGAGGATCGGGACGATGCGTCGCCGCGTGCCGGGAACACTCCCGGCGCCGACCTCGATCGCGGCGCCGACCGTGACCTCGGCGGTGAAAATGGCTTCCAGTGTTGGTTGCGTCGGCGTCATGGTTGCTTTCCTTCCGGCTTTGCCGCGATCCTGACTTCAGGCGCCATTGCGGTATAATTTCCCCATGATCTCGTCAAACCTGGGAGGAAAACATGATCGATACACGCGGCTTCGCCCCGCTCGGCCCGCTTGCGGACTGGGTCTATCCCGACCCCCGCGTGGAACGGCTGGAGCGGCGTTTTTCGGCGCTGATCGGCAATGGCTATATCGAGCGCATCGCGACCGGCTGCCGCTGGGCCGAAGGGCCGGCCTATTTCCGCGCCGGGCGCTATCTGGTGTGGAGCGACATCCCCAATAACCGCCAACTCCGCTGGCTGGAAGATGATGGCCATGTCAGCGTCTTTCGCGCCCCCTCGAACAACAGCAACGGCAACACCGTCGATCGCGAGGGGCGGCTGATCTCCTGCGAGCATGGCACGCGGCGCGTGACCCGCACCGAGCATGACGGCTCGATCACCGTGCTCATCGACCGGTTCGAGGGCAAGCGACTTAATTCCCCGAATGATGTCATCGTCGCGTCCGACGGCGGCATCTGGTTCACCGATCCCAATTACGGCATCAAAGGCCATTACGAGGGCAATAAGGGGGAAGACGAACTGCCGCACAATGTCTATCGCCTCGACCCCGCGACCGGGCGCGCCAAAGTGGTCGCGGATGATTTCGTGCAGCCGAACGGCCTCGCCTTTTCGCCGGATGAAAAGCGGCTCTACATCGTCGATAGCGGCGCGACCGAGGGCGGGCCCGCCCATATCCGCGTCTTCGATGCCGACGCAGCCAGCGGCAAGCTCCGCAAGAGCCGGGTTTTCGCCGAGGATTTCGCCCCAGGCTTCACCGATGGCCTGCGCACCGATTGCGACGGCAATGTCTGGTGCAGCATGGGCTGGGCGGCGGCGAGCGAGCACGGCGTGCGCTGCTATGCCCCGAATGGCGATCTGATCGGCAAGATCCACCTCCCCGAATCCGCCGCCAACCTCACCTTCGGCGGCGCCAAGCGGAACCGGCTGTTCATTTGCGCCAGCACCTCGGTCTATAGCCTCTATGTCGAGACCCAAGGCGCGGCGACGCCGTAAAGTAAAGACTCTTCTTTTGACTTCAGAAAAAGAAGCAAAAAGACTTTTCCTGCTGTGACAGTGCCGATGGCACTGTCACTCTAGAAAACGGATAAAAGTTTTTTGGTTCTTTTTTTCAAAAAAGAACTTTTTCCCCGTTATTCACTTTCCCCGGGTCCGATCAGGGGGATGACCCTGCCGATGAAAACATTGCCCCGAAGCCGGGCCGGGATGGGGGAGAGGTTGCGCACGAACACCGTCTCGGTCGGGCCGTCATTGGTGAAATGGTTGCCGGTGACGGTGATGGTGCCGTCGGGGTGCGTCACGCCTTCTTCGCCGATCGCGATGGCGGTGCCGGCGTTTTCGGTCTTCGGGCCTTTTTCGAGCGTGTTGTCCTGCATCAGAAGCGCGCCGCCATTGGGCAGATCGACGAGGTAACTCGATGTGCCGCGCGGTCCGTCGGTCAAGGTGTTGCCGATCAACTCGGTCACGCGGGCGCGCGATTTGACGTGATGGCCGTCATGGGTTTCGAAAAAGCGCGAGCGAATGACGGAAAGTTTGGCGAGGTCGTTGACATAGATGCCATGGGCGCAGACCGGGGCGCAGACGCCGTTGCCCTCGAACACGCTGTCCTCGACGCGGATGGTGGCGCGCGGGGCGGCGGCGGCGAGGATGCCGTCCTCGTTATCGAGGAAACGGACGGCGCGCAGGGTGAGATCGCCGCCCTCGGCGCGGATGCCGGCGCCGTTATGTTCGGGGGCGCGGGCGTGGCGGAGGGTGAGGTGGGCGATGGTGATGGCGGTGCCTTCGGTCACGAAAATCGCTTTGCCCTGGCAGATGCGGTTTTCGATGACGACGCCCGGCCCGGCGCCGGTGATGGTGAGGTGATCGGCGCGCCAGACGGCGCAATCCTCGTAAACCCCGGGGTCGATTTCGATCCGGTCGCCGGGCGCGGCAATGGCGGCGGCCCCGCTTGGGAGATGCAGGAGACGCCCCGGCCCGACGAGGAGCGTGCGCGCTTGGGCCGCGCCCGAGGCGATGAGACAGAAAATCCCGACAATGAACGCCCCCCGCCAGCCGGTTTCGCCCCGCATCGTCATGCCTCCGCCATGTGGCCGCGATTGCGCCGGCCGCCTGATGCCATTAATGCCGAATTTGCTATCGGTATGGAATAATGGTCTCACCGCCGCGCCGCCCGGCGCGGCGCGGTAACCGACGCGACGAACCGACAGAACGACATGAAACGAGCCCGCAAACGGTGAAACGCATTGCCCTGGTTGGCGCCGGCTATATCGCCCGCGTCCATGCGGATGCCCTGAAATCCCTCCAAGGTTTCACGATTGCCGCCGTCATCGATCCGAACGAGGCGGCAGCGCGGCGGCTTGCGCGCGCCTGTGCGACCGCGGCGGTGTTTCCCTCGGTCGAGGCAGCGCTGGCGGTCGGTGGGATCGATGCCGCCCATGTCCTGGTGCCGCCGCCGCTTCATCACGTGGTCGCGGAACCGCTGATCGCGGCCGGCATTCCGGTGCTGCTCGAAAAGCCGCTCGCCACCACGGCGGCTGACGCGCAGCGCTTGGTCGAACGCGCGGCGGCATGCGGGGTTGCGCTCGGCGTCAATCAGAATTTCGTCTACCACCCCGCCTTTGTTCGCCTCCGACGGGCGCTTTCCGCGGGTGAGATCGGGCGGCCGCGGTTTATGAGCTGCCTTTATCATGTGCCGCTCCGCCAACTCGCGGCGGGACAATTCGGCCACTGGATGTTCCAGGCGCCGGGCAACATCCTGCTCGAACAAGCGGTGCATCCGCTCTCGCAGATCGCCACGCTCGCCGGCCCGATCGGTGAGGTGCGGGCGCTCGCCGGGGCCGGCCTCGAACTCGCGCCGGGGGTGGATTTCTTCCCCACCCTCGAGGTCTCGCTCGCCGGCGCGCGGCTTCCGGCGCAGCTCCATTTCGCGGTCGGGCAGTCCTATCCGGTATGGCGGATCAGCGTCGTTGGCGATGATGGCGTGCTCACCGCCGATATCCTCACCAATCGCTACACCCGCGAGGGGCGGACGCGCTGGCTTGACGCCCTCGATCATGCGCTGTCGGGGACGCATCTCGCGGCAGAGACCGCCCGCGACAGTCTCGGCAATCTCGCCGCCTATGGGCTTGCGATGCTGCGGCTCCGCCGGCCGAGCGACCCGTTCTTTCTCAGCATGCAAGGCAGCATCGCCGCCTTTCACGCGGCGCTGGCGAGTGGCGCGCAACCGCCGCTGGATGGCGCTTTCGGTGCCGCGCTGGTTGCGACCTGCGAGCGGATCGCGGCGGTTTTCCCGCCGGCTTCGCCGGCGCCGGCGATCGAGCCCGCGGGTGACGGCGCGGCCGATGTCGCGGTGCTCGGCGGCACCGGGTTCATCGGCCGGCACCTGGTCGCGCGCTTGGTCGCAGACGGCAAGCGGGTCGCCGTCATGGCGCGCTCGATCCGCAATCTGCCGGCGATTTTTCACGACCCGGCGGTGTCGCTTCATCGCGGCGACATCAATGACGCCGCGGCCGTGGCGGAAGCGATCGGCGCGGCGCCGGTGGTCGTCAATCTCGCCCATGGCGGCGGCGGTGGTAGTTTCGCGGAAATCCGCCAGGCGATGGTCGGCGGCGCCGAGACGGTGGCCGCGGTCTGCCGCGCCCGTGGCGTGCGGCGGCTGGTCCATATCGGCTCGATCGCCGGGCTCTATCTCGGCCCGCAAGCAGCGCCAGTAACCGGCGCGACCCCGCCCGACCCCAAGGCCGAGAAGCGCGCCGATTACGCCCGCGCCAAGGCGATCTGCGATCGCGCTTTGCTCGCCGAAAACGGGCGCGAAGGGTTGGAGATCGTCATCCTCCGCCCCGGCCTCGTGGTCGGGGCCGGCACCTCGCCGTTTCATAGCGGGCTCGGCGTCTATAACAACGAACAGCACTGTCTCGGCTGGAATGACGGGCGCAACCCGCTCCCTCTCGTGCTCGCCGGCGACGTCGCGGCGGCGATCGCTAGCGCCTGCGCGGCGCGGGGGATCGGCGGGCGCGCTTTCAACCTGGTCGGCGATGTCCGGCTCAGCGCCCGCGACTATACCGAAGCCCTCGCCGCAGCACTCGGCCGGCCGCTTCGCTTTCATCCGCAATCGCCGCTTCGCCTCCTCTTGATCGAGCGGGGGAAATGGCTGATCAAGCGGCTCGGTGGGCGGCGCGCGGCGGCGCCGAGCTTTCATGATCTGCTTTCCCGCGGCCTGCGCGCGCGGTTTGACTGCACGGATGCGAAGGAAGCGCTCGGCTGGCAGCCGGTCGCTGATCGCGCGACCTTCCTCGCCGAGGCGTTTGGCGCGGCGGCGCGATGACGCCGCCGCGTCTTTTGCACGTGTTCTCGACCTTCGCGGTCGGTGGGCCGCAGATGCGCTTTGCGATGCTCGCCAATCATTTCGGCACCCGCTATCGCCATATGATCTTCGCAATGGACGGCAATACCGAATGCCGCGCCCGGCTCGCACCTGGGCTCGATGTCACGTTCGTCGAAAATCCGCTGCAAAAGGGCGAAACGCTCGCCAATCTCCGCCGCATCCGGGCGCTGCTCGGCGCGCTCCGCCCCGATCTTCTGGTCACCAGCAACTGGGGCACGATCGAGTGGGCGATGGCCAATCTCTTCGCCGGCGTCGCGCATCTCCACATGGAGGACGGGTTCGGCCCCGAGGAGCGGGCGCGGCAGCTCCGGCGCAGGATTTGGCTGCGGCGCCTCGTTCTCCGCCGTGCGACGGTGATGCTGCCCTCGGAAAATCTTTATCGCATCGCGACCGACATTTGGCGGCTGCCGCGGCGGCGGCTGCGCTATGTGCCAAACGGGGTCGATCTCGCCCGCTTCGCCCCCGGCCCGCGCGGGATGCCGCCCTGGGAGGGGCATGGCGCGCCGGTGGTCGGCACCGTCGCGGCGCTGCGGGCGGAGAAAAATCTTTCCCGCCTGATCGCCGCCTGCGCCGCTTTGCCGGCGCCGGTGCCACTGCTCGTCATCGTCGGCGACGGGCCGGCGCGGGCAGCCCTGGAAGCGGAGGCAGCGCAGCGCGGCGTGCGCGCCCATTTCACCGGCGCGGTCGCCGAACCCGCAGCACTTTATCGGTTTTTTGATGTTTTTGCGGTGTCATCGGATACCGAGCAGATGCCGCTTTCGGTTCTGGAGGCGATGGCGAGCGGGTTGCCGGTCGCGGCGACCGATGTCGGTGATGTGCGGACGATGCTGGCGCCGGAGAACGCGCCCTATGTCGTGCCGCTGGCCGCGGACGCACTGGCCGGGGCGATCGCGCGCCTCCTTGCCGAGCCGGCGGCGCGGGCGGCGATCGGGGCGGCGAACCGGGCGCGGGCCGAGCAGGTTTTCGACCAACAGGCGATGTTTTCCGCCTATGACGATTTATTCGGCGGTGCCGCGGCGCGCGCGGTAAAGGAGGGGGTATGAGCGAGACCTATCTGGTTACCGGCGGTGCCGGGTTCATCGGCTCGCACCTCGTCGCCGCCCTGCTCGCCGAGGGGCACCGGGTGCGGGTGGTCGATGATCTTTCCACCGGGCGGCGTGAGAACCTGCCCGAGGGGGTCACCTTCATCGAAGGCTCGATCACTGACCCCGCGCTGATGCGAAGCGCCGCCCAGGGCATCGCCGGCTGCTTTCATCTCGCCGCCATCGCCTCCGTCGAGCGCGGGATCGAGGCCTGGCTTGCGACGCATCAGGTCAATCTCGGCGGCTTGATCACGCTGTTTGAGGTGCTCCGCACCCTGCCGGCGCCGGTGCCGGTGGTTTATGCCTCCTCGGCCGCGGTTTATGGCGATGCGGCGGCCTTGCCGATCACCGAGCAGACCGCGACGCGGCCGCTTTCGGCCTATGGCGCCGACAAGCTCGGGTGCGAGCACCATGCGCGAGTGGCGAGCCACGTGCACGGTATCCCAACCCTTGGCCTGCGCTTTTTCAACGTCTATGGCCCGCGCCAGGATCCGCGCTCGCCCTATTCGGGGGTGATTTCGATTTTTTGCGACCGGCTGCGCGCCGGGCAACCGGTGGCGGTGTTCGGCGATGGCGGGCAGACGCGCGATTTCGTCTATGTCGCCGATGTCGTCGCCGCCCTTGCCGCGGCGATGCGGCAATTGCGGGGCGAACGGGTCGCGCCGGGCGCGGTCTTCAATGTCTGCACCGGGTGCGCGACCTCGGTGCGCGATCTCGCCGAGAGTATCGCCGGCCTTTGCGGGCGCGCGGCCGATATCCGCCCCGCGCCGGCGCGTAAAGGCGAAATCCGCCACTCCCTCGGCGCGCCGGAGGCATTGCGGACGGCGCTCGGGCTCGGCGAGCCGGTGCCGCTGCGCCAGGGGCTTGCCGCGACGCTGAATTGGCTGGAGACGGTTGCGGTCAGATGATTGCGCTCAGCAGCCGTTCGGCGGCAACGATGATCACCGCCCAAAGCAGGAACGAAAGCGCGACGATCAGCGGCAGGGCGAATTTCCACGGCAGCGGCGCCTCGCGCCGACCCACCTGGCTGAGGGCGCGCCGTTCCCGCTTGCGGCCGGGCTCGCCGCGGGCGGCAAACGGCACGACCATCCCAGACAGCGAAGGGAACTTGAACATGTGCAAGCGTGTATACATGGCCAATGGTTAATCTCCGGTTACGATCACCCCCCGCTTGCGGTCCGCGCCCCGCGTGGACCGTGGATTTCGCATTCTCTGGACAACAGACGTAATAACATGAGAAGGCAAATCAAGTTAATGCCAGCGCCCAACGCCGCAATGTCTCCTTCAAATACTTGCGAGAAAGCAGGCTCGTCTGGAAAAATATCGGGACACGTCGTTATACCAACCGGAAACGACTGCGTCTTGATCTCAATCAATTATTTCTCTCCGGCGCGGCTTTTTTGCACCGCGATCAGCCGCTAGCCCGCCGCCATGGACGAACCCGTGATCCGACAAGGCGTGATTCTCGCCGGCGGGATGGCGAGCCGTCTTGGTGCGCTCGCCGAGACCACCCCGAAACCGATCCTTCCCATCGGCGATCGGCCGTTCCTCGCCTGGCTGATGCGCGAGATGATCCGCTTCGGCATCGATGATTTCGTTCTCCTCGCCGGCCATCTCGCCGAGCGGCTGCGCGACGCCATCCCGGCAATTCGCCGCACCTTGCCGCGCGAGGTCGGCATCACGGTCTCGGAAGAGCCCGAGCGCGCCGGCACTGGCGGCGCGGTGTTTCACGCGCGCGACCTGCTGGCGCCGCGGTTTCTGCTGTGCAACGGCGATTCTTTGTTCGACTGCAACCTCGCCCCTCTGCTCGGCGCGCCGCCGGCGGGGCTCGCGCGCATGGTGCTGCGCGCCATCCCCGATGCCAGCCGCTATGGCGTCGTCACCTTGGAAGGCGAGCGCGTCACCGCCTTCGCCGAGCGGCCGGCGCAGGCGGGTCCGGGGCTGATCAATGCCGGCCTCTATCTGATGTCTCGCGAGATCGTTGCGCATCTCACGCCGCGTTGTTCGCTGGAGCGCGACGTGCTGCCGGCGCTGGCGGCGCGCGGCGCGGTGCGCGGGATGGTCGCACGCGGCTATTTCCGCGACATCGGCATCCCCGCCGATCTCGCCCGCGCCGCCGCCGAAATCCCTCGCCAATTGCACCGCCTTGCCCTCTTTCTCGACCGCGACGGGGTGATCAATGTCGATCACGGCTATGTCGGCACGCGCGCGCGGTTCGAATGGATACCGGGCGCGCCGGCGGCGATCCGAGCGGCGACCGAAGCCGGCTTTCATGTCTTCGTCGTCACCAATCAGGCCGGCGTCGCGCGCGGCTTCTACGACGAGGCGGCGGTCGCTGATCTGCACGCCTGGATGGTCGCGGAACTGCGGCGCGCCGGCGGCAATATCGATGATATCCGCTTTTGCCCGACCCACCCGGAGGGGTCTGTTGCCGCCTATCGTCGCGAAAGCGACTGGCGCAAGCCCGGGCCGGGGATGATCCTCGATCTGATGCGCGCCTGGGAGGTCGATCCCGCCCGGGCGCTTCTCGTCGGGGACAAGGAAAGCGATCTCGCCGCCGCCGCTGCGGCCGGCGTGCGCGGGCTTTTGTTCCCGGGCGGCGATCTGTTCGCCTTCCTTGCCCCCCATCTTGCCTCTCTCACCCCCGAAGCGGAGGTTTGACCATGCTCGCGACCTCGCAACCCGCCCCCGGCGCAGTGGTGCGCGCGCGCGTCCCGCTTCGCCTCGGGCTTGCCGGCGGTGGCACCGATCTCAACCCGTATAGCGAGGCGCATGGTGGCGCCGTGCTCAACATCACCATCAATCGCTTTGCCTATGCCTTCATCGAGCCCTCGGCGGATGGGCGCAGCCATTTCCTCGCCCCCGATCTCGGCATCGAGGAGGATTTCGCGGCCGATGACGTGACCTTCGCCGGCGCCCGCCTCGCGCTTCATGCCGGGGTCGCGCGGCGGATGATCGCAGAGCACGCCGGCGGGCGGATGGCGCCGTTCCGCCTCACCTCCTTCGTCGATGCGCCGCCGGGCTCGGGCCTCGGTTCCTCCTCGGCGCTGGTCGTCTCCCTCGTCGAAGCGTTCGTCGCGCGGCTCGCGGCCCCGCTCGGCCCCTATGACATCGCCCATCTCGCCTATGAGATCGAGCGGATCGATCTCGGCCTTGCCGGCGGCAAGCAGGATCAATACGCGGCGACGTTTGGCGGCGCCAATTTCATCGAGTTTCTTCCCGGTGACCGGGTGATCGTCAACCCGCTGCGGGTGGCGCCGGCGATGCTGAACGAGCTGGAGGCTTCGATGGTGGTCTGTTTCACCGGTGTGTCGCGCGCGTCGGAAAAAATCATCGCCGAGCAGCAGCGCAACATGGCCCTCCCCGATGGCGCCGCGCTCGAGAACCTGCATCGGCTCAAGCGTGACGCCATCGAGATGAAGCTCGCGCTGCTGCGCGGCGAGATTGCGCACATGGCGGAGATTCTGAACCGCTCCTGGCGCGCGAAAAAGGCCACCGCCGCCGGGATCAGCACAGGCGCGATCGACCGCCTGCTGGAGGAAGCCTTCGCCGCCGGCGCCATCGGCGGCAAGGTTTCCGGCGCCGGCGGCGGCGGCTTCATGATGTTCATCGTGCCGCCGACGCGCCGCATGGCGGTGCTGCGCGCGCTCCGCGCCGCCGGCGGCGAGGCGGGCGGCGTACATTTCACCCAGGGCGGCGCGGAATCCTGGATCGCGTAAAGGGGAAAAGTTTTTTGGTTCTTTTTTTCAAAAAAGAACAAGAAAGCGCTTCTTTTTTATAAAAAAGAAGCAAAAAATTTTCTACCCGAAGTCAGGGAATTTTTCCGCGACCAACGCGGCATAGCCGGCGGCCAGCGCGGCCGGATCGCGGCTTGCGCGCGCCGCACCGAGGGCGGCTTGCCAGGCGGCATAGCCTGCCTGATCGGGAGTTTCGATCAGCGCGGCGACAGCGTCCGCCATCGCGTCGGTGTTCTCGACGAGGATGCCGAGATCGCCGAAGCGGGCGAAGAGATCGGCAAGGATGGGCAGGCGAAAGCCGATCATCGGTTTGCGCCAGGTGATAGCATCGATCACCGCGCCGCTCGCCGAAAGCGCGTAATAGCGCGGCGCGAGCGGCATCAGGATGTAATGCATCGCGGCCAGCCGGGCGGTGAAATCGGCGCGCGAGAGGCCGCCATGATCGGGCGGATGGGCAAGCACGGCGAACGGCGCCTGATCGGCGTCATGGCGGATCATGCCGATGACGTAGAATTCGACGCGTTCGCCAAACCGCGCCTTCATCCGCCGGGCGATTTCGAGAAACACCTCGATCCCCTTGTCGCGCGTCGCCTGGCCGATCAGGCCGAAGCGCCAAGGCGGGGCAAAAGGCGGCGGCGCACTTGCCACCTCGCCGAGATTGACCGGGAGCGACAAAACATCGGCACGCGCCCCAGCACGCGGCAAAATCCGCGCGAGTTCCCGCCGGATCGCCTCTTCGAGGACCAGAAAGCGGAGCTTGTTCCCAAGCGGCGCCGCGAGCGCCGCGCGGAGGTCAAAGGCGCGGACGATCGGGTTGCGCGAGCGCCAGCCGCTGATTTCGTTGAGATTACCATGCAGCCCGATATGAACGCCCTTGATTCGGCGCTCGCGCCGGGCCAGCAGCGCGACGGCGAAAATCGCGGTCGAGGTCGCGGAAAGCAGAAACAGGAACAGGTGTTCCCCCGCCGGCGCGCCGGCCAGCGCCTGGCGCAATGTTGCGAACTCGCGCGCGAAACGGCGGGCGGAGACGATATGCGTCTTGCCCTGGAGATAGGCAGGGTCGGCGGCAGGGAAAAACTCGATCTTTTCGCCGAAATTCCGCGGCTCAAGCAGAGCCCTGAGCCCGTCGAGATGCTCGGCCTCGGCGAACACGCGAATCTTTTGGTCGGGAAAGGCGCGGGCGATGGTGTCGATGGTCGCGGCATTGCCGGGAACATGCGCGCGCGCGCGCCAGGTCATCTCGAAAATCAGGATCACGAAACACTCGCGCGACATTGGAAGATAGTCGGTTTATCGCTTATCCTCGCGCAACGTGAAGGGGGAATGAACGCATGGCGGAGGAAACAGGCGGCGCCGAGCATCCGGTTTTCGCCTATATCGACGCGGTCCGCGGCTATGCCATCCTGCTCGTCATCACCTGCCATCTCACGTTCAGCTATCCTGAACTGCCGTATCCGGTCCATCGCCTCACCGTCCTCGGCTGGCATGGGGTGCAGCTTTTCTTTCTCGCGAGCTGTGTCACGCTTTTGCTTTCCTGGCATGGCGAAGTCGCGCGGCGCGGGCGAGCCGATATCGGCGCGTTTTTCCTCCGCCGCGTCTTTCGCATTCTGCCGGCCTATTATCTCGGCGGCCTGTTTTATTGGTGGCTCGACCCGCCGGCGCATGGGTTCGACCTCGGGCAATTCCTCACCGCCTATGGCTTCATCAATCTCTGGCACCCGCTGACCGCGCCGACCGTGATGGGCCAATGGTCGGTGATCCCGGGCGGCTGGAGCGTCAGCGTGGAGTTTACCTTCTACGCCCTGTTTCCGCTCATCGCCTCTCTCATCACCTCGCTCCGGCGCGCGATCGTCTTCACGCTCGCGGCATTGCTGTTTGCCATCCTCACCAACCGGGCGGGCTTCGTCCTGTGGGGCGGGAGCTATTCGATGCGCGCCGTCGAAGACATTCTCTATTTCTGGTTTCCCAACCAATTGCCGGTCTTCGCGCTCGGCACAATGGTGTTCTTCCTCTTGCGGCCAGCGGCGATCATCCCGAGGCACCTCGCCGGCGCCATCGCCGGCCTGGCGCTGGCGGGATTCTTCGCGCTCGCCTGGGCCCCGGTGCCGCAATGGGCGGGGGAGGCGGGCTGGCCGCTCGGGCACGCGCAAGCCGCCAGCCTGCCGCTCGCGCTCTTCGTCCTCGCCCTCTCGCGCGCCGCGCCGGGCGGCCTCTTCGTCAATCCGCTCGTCGCCTGGGTCGGGAAAATCAGCTTCAGCGCCTATCTGATCCACTATGCCGCGATCGAGCTTCTCCCTGGGCGCTTCCCGCATCTATTCCACACCGGGGCCGGCGGTCTCGCGGCGATCCTGGCCTATGCCGGCGGCTGGCTTGCGGTCACCGGCGCGACCTGTCTCTGCGCCTTCTGCACCTATCACGCCATCGAGCGGCCGATGATCGCCCTCGGCCGCCGCCTGATCAATGCCCGCCGGGCGCGGCTTGCGGCGCTGGCGGCGGAGGGAATGTGAAAGAAAAAATGTTCTTTTTTGAAAAAAAGAACGAAAAAACTTTTATTCCCTGGCGCCGGCGCCTGCACGACCCCTCGCCGGCCAAGCGCGAGATCGATGCGGGCTTGCCATGCGCAAGCACATGCGCATAATAATTGTTGATCGATATGCGCATGAGAATCCGCGTTCGGAAATTCCGAGGAGCCCGCCATGCC
>NZ_JBMFWJ010000017.1:0-60589 GCF_049965395.1 Acidibrevibacterium sp. | reverse complement strand
TGGCGGAGAGGAGGCTGCCAATGCGTTGCTCGCCATCGGGTTAAATCACCTTTTAATGGAGAAAAGAACGCAGTTGCGCAATTTTACCCGTAAGACGCCGGCGGCGCGGTGCCCAGTCGCGGCGGTGGAAAGGATGGGGTTCATGCACGAGGTAGCGATGGCGGCCGATGCCGACGCCAAACCAGAAACGGCCAGGGCGAGCATATTGCTGGTCGAGGATGATCTCGAACTGGCGGCCGAGATCGTCGCCGTTCTCCGCGCCCGGGGCTACCTGGTGAGCCATGTCGCAACCGGCCTCGCCGGACAGGCACAGGCGCACGAGGGCCGGTTCGATCTGCTGATTCTCGACCGCATGCTGCCCGAGCGCGATGGGCTCGCCGTTCTCGAGGCGCTGCGCTCGGCCGGGATCCGCACTCCGGTCCTGCTTCTGAGCGCACTCGGGGCGGTCGATGAGCGGGTCGCCGGGCTGAAAGCGGGCGGTGATGATTATCTCGTCAAGCCGTTCGCGTTCGTCGAACTCGCTGCCCGCATTGAGGCGCTGCTCCGCCGTCCGCCGCCCTCGTTGGAGACCGTGCTGCGGGTCGGCCCGCTGGTGCTCGACCTCATCGGCCGCACGGCGCGGCGCGGCGAGCGCGAGGTTGAATTGCTGCCGACCGAGTTCAAGCTGCTCGAATATCTGATGCGCCATGTCGGCCAAGTGGTGACGCGGGGCATGCTGCTCGAGGATGTCTGGCACTATCGCTTTCTGCCGCACACCAATGTCGTCGATGTCCATATCGGCAAGCTCCGCCGCAAGCTCGATGCCGCGGGCGAGGCGCCGATGCTGCACAGCATCCGCGGCGCCGGCTTCATGCTGCGCCCGCCCATGGACGTATAGCAGATTTCCCTCTCCACGCAGGGTTCCATGAAACCCTGCTTTTGCCCTCCCAACAGACAAAAGTTTTTCGGTTCTTTTTTTCAAAAAAGAACCGCTTCCCTTCACTGCGGAAAGTGATTTGCCAGCGAGGCGAGGCCTCGCCGGCCAAGAAAACCCTCAGTAGCGATAATCGTCGTGTTTGAACGGCCCTTCGACGGCGACGCCGATATAGCTCGCCTGCGCCGGCGAGAGTTTCGTCAGATGCGCATCGACCTTGCCGAGATGGAGCGCCGCGACTTTCTCGTCGAGCCGCTTGGGCAGGGTATAGACCTGCTTTTGATAGCGCCCGGCGGGTGCGGTAAAAAGTTCGATCTGGGCGAGCACTTGGTTCGAGAAACTCGCGCTCATGACGAAGCTCGGATGGCCGGTGGCGTTGCCGAGATTGACCAGCCTGCCCTCCGACAGAACGATGAGCCGCTTGCCATCGGGGAAAACGACCTCGTCCACCTGTGGCTTGACATTCTCCCAGCGGTAGTTGCGCAGCGCCTCGATCTGGATTTCCGAATCGAAATGGCCGATATTGCAGACGATGGCACGATGTTTCATTGCCCGCATATGATCGATGGTGATGACGTCGATATTGCCGGTGGCGGTGACGAAGATGTCGCCGCGCGGCGCCGCCTCCTCCATGGTGACGACCTCATAGCCCTCCATCGCCGCCTGGAGCGCGCAGATCGGATCGATCTCCGTCACCATCACCCGGCAGCCGGCGTTGCGCAGACTAGCGGCCGAGCCCTTGCCGACATCGCCGAAGCCAGCGACGACGGCGATCTTGCCGGCCATCATCACGTCGGTGCCGCGGCGGATTCCATCGACGAGGCTCTCGCGGCAGCCATAGAGATTGTCGAATTTCGACTTGGTGACGCTGTCATTGACATTGATCGCCGGCACCATGAGGGTGCCGGCGCGCGCCATGTCACGCAGGCGATGCACGCCGGTGGTGGTCTCCTCCGAGACCCCGCGCACGGCGGCGAGCAGGTCGCGGTGCTTCTCGTGCATGAGCTTGGTGAGATCGCCGCCGTCATCGAGGATGAGGTTGGGCGTCCAGCCATCGGGGCCGCGCACCGTCTGCTCGATGCACCACCAGAATTCCTCCTCGTTCATGCCTTTCCAGGCGAATACGGGAATGCCCGCGGCGGCGATGGCGGCGGCGGCGTGGTCCTGTGTCGAGAAGATATTGCACGACGACCAGCGCACGCTCGCGCCGAGCGCGGTCAGCGTCTCGATCAGCACCGCGGTCTGGATGGTCATGTGTAGGCAGCCGACGATGCGCGCGCCGGCGAGCGGTTTGGTTTTGCCGAACTCGGCGCGGATCGCCATCAGGCCGGGCATCTCGTCCTCGGCCATGGCGATTTCCTTGCGCCCCCAGTCGGCGAGCGCAATGTCTTTAACCTTATAGTCGGGCATGAAGATCTTCCTCTTGCGGCGCGTCAGTGAAGCCGGCGATCAGGTGTTCATGGCGTCGAAGAAATCCTGATTGGTCTTGCTGTATTTCAGCTTGTCCAACAGGAATTCCATGGCATCGACGGTGCCCATCGGATTGAGGATGCGGCGCAGCACCCACATTTTCGAAAGTGTCCCCTTATCGACCAGCAATTCCTCCTTGCGCGTTCCGGATTTGGTGATATCGATCGCCGGGAAGGAGCGCTTGTCAGAGAGTTTGCGGTCGAGGATCAGCTCGGAATTGCCGGTGCCTTTGAATTCCTCGAAAATCACTTCATCCATGCGGCTGCCGGTATCGACGAGCGCGGTCGCGATGATGGTGAGGCTGCCCCCTTCCTCGATATTGCGCGCAGCACCGAAGAAGCGCTTGGGCCGTTGCAGCGCGTTGGCATCGACGCCGCCGGTGAGCACCTTGCCCGAGGAGGGGACGACGGTGTTATAAGCGCGGGCGAGGCGGGTGATCGAATCGAGCAGGATGACGACGTCGCGCTTGTGCTCGACCAGGCGCTTGGCTTTCTCGAGCACCATTTCGGTGACCTGCACGTGGCGCGTCGCCGGTTCGTCGAAGGTCGAGCTAATGACTTCGCCTTTGACGCTCCGCGCCATATCGGTCACTTCCTCGGGGCGCTCGTCGATCAGCAGCACGATGAGGAAGATCTCGGGGTGGTTGGCGGCGATCGCGGTCGCGATGTTTTGCAGCATCACCGTCTTGCCGGTGCGCGGCGGGGCGACGATCAAGGCGCGCTGACCCTTGCCGATCGGGGCGATGAGATCGATCACCCGCGGCGTGAAATCCTTGCCCGGTGCCTTGGCGACGGACTGGAAATTCTCGGTCTCCATCTTGAGGCGCTGGGTCGGATAAAGCGGGGTCAGATTGTCGAAATTGATGCGGTGGCGCACCGCTTCGGGCGGCTCGAAATTGATGGTGTTGAGCTTGAGCAGCGAGAAATAGCGCTCACCTTCCTTGGGGGCACGGATCTGCCCCTCGACCGAATCGCCGGTGCGCAAGCCGAACCGGCGCACCTGGGTCGGGCTGACATAGATGTCATCCGGGCCGGGAAGGTAGTTGGCCTCGGGGCTGCGCAGAAAGCCGAAACCGTCGGGAAGGATTTCCAGTGTCCCCTCGCCGCTGATCGCCTGATCGTTTTCCGCGAGAGTTTTGAGGATCGCGAACATCATGTCCTGCTTGCGCAGTGACGAGGCGTTCTCGATTTGCAGGCTTTCGGCAAAGCTCAGAAGGTCGGCGGGAGATTTTGCCTTGAGTTCGGCGAGATGCATCGGTGAAGCCTCGGAAATCTCGGGAGGGAAAAGGGCGCGGGCGCCGTTATGCACACCGCGCGCCGGATCGGAGGAAATGTCCGGCACAGACTGGGGATGGGAGAAGGCGAAAGCGGCGGCAAACTTCCCGCTAGCCGCTTGAGACGGTCGCCATCCTACCCGCCCCATTTTTCCACGTCAACCGCGAGATGGGGGTCAGCCGCGAGATGGGGCACGCGGCGGCGGTTTCAAGCCCGTTGCCGCCGCGCCATCGCTCACGCGTTGCCGGCCTGCCCTTGCGCCGCCGCCGTCTGAGCGCGGCGCGACTGCCAGAGAGCGACGAAATCGATCGGTTGCAGCAGGACCGGCGGAAACCCGCCCTCGCGGGTGACATCGGCGAGGATGTTGCGCGCAAACGGAAACAAGAGCCGCGGACACTCGACGAGAAGCACCGGCTCGACCGCGTTTTCCGGCACGTTGTTCAACGTGAAAACCCCGGCATAGGCGAGTTCGGCGATGAAGATCGGCGCCGGCTTGCGGCCCTCCTCGGCCGTCGCGGCCGCCGCCGCGCCGCCCTGCGCGGGATCGAACGCCTCGGCGCGGAGATGGAGGGTGACCTCGAAAGCGTTCTGTTCCGCCGGCGCGAGCTTTTGCACCTTGACGTCGAGCCCGAGATTGATCTGCGGCTGGCTGCGCAGCGTCGCGAAGATCTGCGGCGCACCCGGCACCTCGAACGAGAGATCCTTGACGTATTGCGTGTTGATGATCAGCGGCGCGTTCGCGCTCGGCTGGCCAGGCGGTAGCCTCTCGGACATCGTGCTCTCCATTCTCGGGGCGGGCAGGGGATGCTCTCGCCCCGCCCTGGCTGGCCCCGCCCTAGCATGATCGCGCGGCGACGGCCAGGGCCATGCTCAAAGCGCTTTCGCCGCGGCCAGCACCGCCTCGGCATGGCCCGGCACCCGCACCTTGCGCCAGATGCGGGCGATTTTGCCGCCCGCGTCGACCAGGAAGGTCGCACGCTCCATGCCCATGTATTTCTTGCCATACATCGATTTCTCGACCCAGGTGCCATAGGCTGCGCTGACGGCGCCGCTCTCGTCGCTGGCGAGCGGGAAAGCGAGCCCGTATTTGGCCGCAAATTTCTCGATCGCCTTGATGGGATCGCGCGACACGCCAATGACGTCGAGCGGCAGCGTGCCGAGCCGGCCGAGCCCCGCCTGAAAGTCGCAGGCTTCGGTGGTGCAACCCGGCGTGTCGGCCTTGGGATAAAAATAGAGCACGAAGGGCCGCCCCTTGAGGGCCTTGCTGCTCACATGGCGGCCGCCGGAAGCCGGCATGGCGAAATCGGGGGCTTTATCCCCCTCCTTGAGGCTCATGTCTCTCTCCTTTCGGGCAATGGCAGCGCCGGCGCGTCACGGCGCGCCGAGATGACGGATGAAAAGCCTTCGGACATCGGCCATGGTTTGGTTCAACGTGGCGTGAAGCGCCGCGATATCAAGTGCACCGGCGGCGCGCAACAGGGTGCTGGCGGCGAGCGGCGGCAACGCCCCCGCCGCCAACCCCGCGCCCTGCCGCGGCCCGATGGTAATGCGGAGCATTTCCTGGACGATCCGAAACAGCCGGTCAGCGGCGATCAGCGTTTCCGCCTCCGCCGGCGTGAGCCAGCCGCGCGCGGCGAGGCGGGTCAGTGCTATCCGCGTCGTCGGGTGAATGAGGGCGGGGTCGTCGCGCGCCGCGATCACTTGCAGCGCCTGGGCAATGAATTCGACCTCGATCAGGCCGCCGTCGCGGTATTTCACGTCCCATGGCCCAGGCAGCGGATGCTCGCGGGCGAGGCGCGCGCGCATTGCGGCGGCGTCCGCCCGCACCAATGCCGCAGGCGCCGCGCCGGCGATCGCCGCGACGATCGCCGCTTGCACGCGCGCGCCGAAGTCGGGCGCCGCGGCAAGCACCCGGGCGCGGGTCAGCGCCATTCGCTCCCAGGTCCACGCCGTTTCCGCATGGTAGCGGATGAAGGCGCCGAGCGCGACCGCGACCGGCCCCTTATTGCCCGAGGGGCGCAGCCGCATATCGACGGCATAGAGCGGACCATCAGCGTCCGGTGCGGTGACGGCGGCGATGAAACTTTGCGCGGCGCGCAGGAACCATTGCCCCGCGGGAATCCGCCGCCGCCCGGCGAGATCCTCACTCTCGCTGACGCTTTCGGGGTGGTCATAGATCAGCATCAGATCGAGATCCGACCCCGCCATCATCTCGCGTGAACCGGCCTTGCCGAGCACCACCACCGCCATCGCGCCGCCGGGAAGCGCCCCGAAACGCGCCGCGTGATCGGCGAGAACCCGCGCAAGCAATGCCGAGAGCGCGGCGTCAGCGAGCGCGCTGCGGGCCTCACCAGCCGCGTCGACGTCAAGGCGCCCCTCCATCAGCGCGACCGAGAGGCGAAAATTCTCCTCCCGCACGATGGTGCGAATGATCGCGATCGCCACTTCCAGATCAGCGGCATCGGCGAGTCGCTCGGCGAACATGCGCGCGGGCGGCGGCGGCGCCTCGGGGGCGAGCAAGCCTTCGATCGCGCCGGGGGCGCGGGCGAGATGCTCGGCGAGCGCCGGCGCGGCGCCGAGGATCGCCGCGATCCGCGCGATCAGCGCGGGGTTGTGTTGAAAGAGCGAGAAAAGCTGCACGCCAGCCGGAAGCCGCTCGAGAAACGCCTGCAAGCGCGCGAACGCGGTTTCGGGATCGGCTTGCGCCCCGAACGCGGCGAGCAGCTGCGGCAAGATCTCGCTGAGCAATTCCCGCGCCCGCTCCGAGCGCAGCGCCCGCACCCGGCCGGAAAGCCAGCCGCCGACCGCCGCCGCGACCGCTTCCGGCCGCGCAAACCCCATCTCCCGCACGGAAGCCAGCGTGGCCGGGGCCGGCTCCGGCCCGCTGAAATCGAGCGCCGCCGGCGCCGCCGGCACGGCCTCGAACACCTCCCGGTAATGCCGCGCGACGGCCGCGAGATGGCGCGAAAGCCGCGCGACAAACGCCGGAGTCGTGGAGAAGCCGAGAAACAGGGCAAAGCGCCGGAGTTCCGCCTCGTCCTCAGGCAGGCGCTGGGTCTGGCGATCGGCGATCATCTGTAGCCGATGCTCGGCGCGGCGAAGAAAACGATAGGCGGCGGCAAGCGCGCGGGCACTCTCGGGCGCGAGATGGCCGGCGCGGCAGAGGAGGCGGAGCGCAGGCAGCGTCGCCGGCACGCGCAGCCCCGGATCGCGCCCGCCCCAGACCAGTTGCAGCGCTTGGACCAGGAATTCGATCTCCCGGATCCCGCCCTGGCCGAGCTTGAGATCATGGCCGAGCAGGCGAGCGAGCGGATCCCCCGCGCCCATCCGCCGCTGTTCCGCCTCGATCCGTCGGCGCATCGCGGCGATGTCATGGATCAGGGCGAAATCGACACCGCGGCGCCAGATGAAGGGCCGGATCGCCGCGAGGAAGGTCCGCCCGAGCGCAAGATCGCCGGCAACCGGCCGCGCCTTGAGCAGCGCCGCCCGCTCCCAGCTCTGGCCCAGGCTCTCGTAATAAGCGATTGCGGCGGGCAGGCTCACCGAGGGCGGCGTCGCCGAGGGATCGGGGCGGAGTCGGAGATCGGTGCGAAACACATAGCCATCGGCGTCGCGCGTTTGCATGAGCGCGACCAGCGCCCGTGCGATGCGTGTGAACTGTGCGCCGATCCCGTCCTCGTGGTAGGGATGGGCGGCCGGATCATGCAGCAAGACGAGATCGATATCACTGGAATAATTCAGCTCGCGCCCGCCGAGCTTGCCAAGCGCGAGCACAACGAAGCCGGCGCCGCGCGCCGGATGGGCGCGATCGGGAAGACGGAGGGCGCCGCTCGCCGCGGCGTCGGCCAGCAGATGGTCGGTCGCAAGGCGAAGGGCTCTCTCGGCGAAGCGGCTGAGGGCTGCGGTCACGTCTTCGAGCCGGAAGACACCGGCGATGTCGGCAAGCGCGATGATCAGCGCGGCCCGCCGCTTCGCTACTCTGAGACGGCGCGCGATCTCGGCGCGGGCGAGGGTCGGCGGGCAGGAAGCGAGCCCGGCATTGATCGCCGCCAGCGCCGGGCGCGGGCCATGGGCGAAAATCTCATCAAGCGTCGCGGTTTCGCCCCTGGCGAGATCGCCGAGAAACGGGCTGTTGCCGCCGATCGCGGCGAGCAGGGCGGCGCCTTCGGGCGAGCGTGCCCAGGGCCGGCCCGAGCCGGCGATCTCCTCAATCAGCCGCGCGGCGGCAGCGGGATCGGCGGCCGGCGGCAGGCGCCGGCGGGTCCAAATCGGGGCGATCGCGCGCGTCATCTTTGGCGAGCGTCGCCGTGAAAGCCCCGCGCGGTCAAGCCTCACTCGCTTATGTCTGGCGCCGGCGGCATTGGCTGCGGCCGGCATGGTGGGCACTGCACCGGCTGGCGGCGCTCACGCTCGCGCTCGCGATGCTTGCGTCGCTGGCGCTCGGCGCCGGATTTTGGCGGCTGACCGAGGGGCCAATCAATCTCGCCTGGCTCGCCCGCCAGCTGGAGGCCGTTGCCAATCGCGGCGCGCACCCGATCGTGCTGCATATCGGGCAAGCGGCGCTGGTCTGGGAGGGGTTCCGCGGCGGGGTCGATCGCCCGATCGATCTCCGTTTCGCCGATCTCGTCGCCACTGACCGGGCCGGGCACGCCATCGCCGAGATCCCGCGCGCCGAGGTCTCGCTCGCGCTGCACGCTCTCCTGCTCGGACGCCTTGCGCCACGCGCCGCCGATCTCGATATCGAGCGGCTTCGCCTGGTGCGCGGGCAAGACGGCGCGCTATCACTGTTCGCCGACAATGCCCCCCGCGCAACCACACCGGCGGCGTCCCTGATTTTCGCGAGTGGGATCGACCTCACCGATCTCCGCCGCATTCGCCTCGCCAGCCGCGAAATCACCGTCGCCGACCAGGCGCTCGGCCTCATCTGGCGGATCGACGGCGCCGAGGCGGTGCTCGATCGCCGCGCCGATGAAGGGTTCGCCGGTGATGTCGCGGCCAAGCTCGTCGCCGCCGGCCAGACGCTTCCGCTCCGCGCCCGCATCACGCTCGCCGAGCGTGGGGCGGCACCGATCCTGATCGCTGCGACGCTCGGCCCGATCACGCCGGCGGCGCTCGCCGATGCGGCGCCGGCGTTCGCGCCGCTGCGCGCGGTCGCCGCCCCGCTCGGCGCCGATATCACGCTTCGCCTCGACCGCGATTTTGCCTGGCGTGGGCTTGCCGGCGCCTTCACCCTCGGCCCCGGCCATCTTGCGCTGGCCGGCGGCGCGATCCCGCTGCTCGCCGCCCAGGGCACGATCAGCGCGACCGATCACGATCATCTGCTGCTGCACGCGCTCTCGGCGACACTGGCCGCGCCCGATCATGGCGCCGGCCCGACGCTGCACGCCGAGGGCGTGCTGTCGCGCGCCGCCGCCGGCGGGCTCGCGCTCGCCCTCGATGCGAGACTCGATCGCGTCGCCTTCGCCGATCTCGCGCGCTACTGGCCGCCCGGCCTCGCGCCCGACACGCGGGACTGGCTAACCACCAACATCACCGAGGGCAGCGCGCATGATGGGCACCTGACGCTGGCGGCAAGCGCCGAGCCCGACGGCGGGGCGCCGCACCTCGAGGCGATTTCCGGCCAACTCGCCGGCGATGATCTCGCCATCACCTGGCTCGCGCCACTGCCGCCGCTGCGCCACGCAAGCGCGACCCTGACCATCGCCGCCCCCGACGCGCTCACCATCGTGGCACGATCCGGCGAGGTCGCGATGCCCGGCGGCGGTGCGATCCAGCTCACCGCCGGCAACCTTCAGATCACCGGGCTCGATGCCGCCGACCAGACGGCGGCGATGCATATGACCCTCGCCGGCCAGGTCGCCGACGCTCTGGCCCTGCTCGGGCAGAAACGCCTTCATCTCTTCGACCCCCGGCGGCTGCCGTTCAGTGACCCGGGCGGGACGTTTTCGGCCGACCTCGCGGTGGCGTTGCCGCTGGC
This sequence comes from Acidibrevibacterium sp., assembly GCF_049965395.1. Taxonomy (NCBI): domain Bacteria; kingdom Pseudomonadati; phylum Pseudomonadota; class Alphaproteobacteria; order Acetobacterales; family Acetobacteraceae; genus Acidibrevibacterium; species Acidibrevibacterium sp. The sequence goes on along the minus strand of NZ_JBMFWJ010000017.1, from coordinate 50,955 downwards.
GCGGGAGGTGAAGAGCGACGATGTCACGGTCTCAGCGAATGCGAGCCTGCATGACCTCCGTCTGCGCGGGATCGCCGCCGGGCGTGATCTCACCGAAGGCGAGGCAACGCTTGCCGTCGATCAGGCCGGCCTGCATGCCGATGGCACCGCGCAACTCGCCGGCGTTCCAACCAAGCTCGGCGTGCGCTTGGATTTCACCGCCGGCCCGCCGAGCCAGGAAGTAACGCAGGTCGCGCTGCGGGCGCGGCTCGGGGCAGCGGACTTCGCGCGTCTCGGCCTCGATCCCGGGGGCCGATTGTCCGGTGCGATCCCGCTCGACGCCGAATGGATCGAACGGCGTGACGGCGCCGCGACGATCGCGCTCACCGCCGATCTCACCCCGGCCGATCTCGCGCCGGTGCCACTTGGCTGGCGCAAGCCGGCCGGGGTAAGCGGCCATCTCGCGGCCGATCTCCGCTTCGATCACGGCCGCTTGGCCGGCATCGATCATATCGTGCTGCAAAGCCAGGATGCCGCCATCCTCGCTTCGGCCGACACTGCGAACGGCGCGCCCTGGCATCTCGTGATCGCGCGCGGCGACCTCGGTGCGACCCATGTCCATGGCGATCTTCTGTTCCCGGCGGCGAGCGATGCGCCCTATCACCTGCGTCTCAGCGGCCCGAGCCTCGATCTCTCCGGCCGGCGGCAGTCCGCGCCAGCCGATCAACCGGCGCGCGCCACCCGCCGCGCGGAAACAAGGGCCACGGCGCCGGACACACCGGGGGCTGCCTGGCAGGTTTCCGCGGCCTTCGATACCGTTCTTCTCGGCCCGGGCCGGCGCCTCGGATTTCTCAATCTCAGCGCCGAAGATGATGGCCGTCGCCTCACCGCCCTAAACGCCGAGGGGTTCGATCGCGGCGGCGGCGCGCGGGGGAGTTTTCGGCTCGCGATCACCCCTGCCGCGAACGGCGAGCGGCGGGTGAGCGCGCACGCCGAGGATGCTGGCGCTCTGTTTGCGAGCGTTGCCGGGATCACGACGCTCGCCGGCGGGCGGCTCAGCTTTGCCGGGCGGTTCGACGATCACAAGGCCGGGCACCCGCTCGACGGCACGCTCGAGATCACCGGCTTCAGTCTGCGCGACGCCCCACTCACCATGCGCGTCCTGCAGGGGATGACGGTCTATGGCCTGCTCGGCCAGCAGCCTGGCCGGAGCCTCGCCTTCGACCGGCTGGTGGCGCCGCTCACCTACCAAGACGGGCTGATTTCACTCGCCAATGCGCGCATGTCCAACGCCTCGCTCGGGTTCACCGCGAAGGGAACCATCGATCTCGAGACCCGCTTCGTCGATCTCGCCGGCACCGTCGTTCCGGCCTATTTCTTCAACTCGCTGCTCGGCCGCATCCCTTTGCTCGGGCACCTGTTCAGCCCCGAGCGCGGCGGCGGCGTTCTGGCGGCGTCCTACGCGGCGAGCGGGCCATTCGACGACCCAAAAGTCTCGGTCAACCCGCTGAGTGCGCTCACGCCGGGATTTACCCGGGATATTTTCAATCTCTTCAACAGCAACAAATAAAAATCTTCTTTTTCTGAAGAAAAAGAAGCAAAAAGACTTTTCCCCGGTTTCTCGGAGTTGCCAATGCCTCGGCACGGGCAGTGCCGTAGGCACTGCCCAACGGAAGAAAAAGTTTTTTGGTTCTTTTTTTCAAAAAAGAACAATTCTGTCTGTCAAACTTCTACCCGGCGACCCTGAGCCCCTGGTCGGCGGCGGCGAAATAGGCATCGACAGCGTGTTTCATCGCCTGCGCGACTTGCACACGATGCGCCGGCCGGCGGAGCGCGGCCTCGTCCTGGCGGTTGGACATGAACCCCATCTCCACCAGCACACTCGGAATGTCGGCGGCCTTCAGAACCACGAAGCCGGCGTGCCGGGTGGGATTGGAGAGCAGCGGCACGCGCGGGCCGAGGGCGCCGACCAGATCATGGGCAAGGCGCGCCGAGCCGACGCGGGTTTCGTGCTGCACAAGGCTCGCCAGAATCTCTGCGACTTCGGGCGAAGTGCCCTGGAAATCCGGGCCTGCGAAGCGGTCGGCGCTGTTTTCGCGCCGTGCGAGTTCGCGCGTCTGCGCATCCGAGGCGTGGGCGCCGAGCGTATAGATGCTGGCGCCGCGCACGCGGGGATCGCTGAGGGCGTCGGCATGCATCGAGACGAACAGCATCGCGCGATGGCGTTCGGCGATTTCAACCCGATGCTCGAGCGGGATGAAAATGTCCCGCGCGCGGGTGAGTTCGACATGGTATTGCCCCGAGGCCTCCAATTGCCGTTTGAGTTCGAAGGCGGTGGCCAGCGCGACATGCTTCTCATAGGTGCCGGAAATGCCGATGGCGCCAGGATCCTTGCCGCCATGGCCAGGATCGAGCACCACCAGGCGCGGTGGCCGAGCGGCCGGGGCCCGACGCGAATGCCGGGGCGCCGGGGTCGCCGCCGCCGCGAGGCCGGCGATCAGGGTGGTCGGGAGAAGGAAGGTTGCCTTCACCCCAGCGCCAAGCAGCAATCGGCGGCTTACGGTATAATTCCGGGTCATTGCCGGGGGATGCTAACACAAAATATCGGAAGTTGCACGCTCCTTGTTGAATTCACCCAAAAAGACCTGGAGGAGAGTTCCTCCAGGTCCATCTTTGGCCAGGATCAACCGAGCTGTTCGCCGTGCAACACCACGTCGAGCCCCTCGATCTCCTGCTCTTGGGTGACACGGAGACCGATCGCCGCATCGACCACCTTGAGGATGATGAAGGAGATGACGCCGCTCCAAATGAGGGTAACAAGCACCGCCTCGGCCTGGATCATCACTTGGTGCAGGCCACCGACGATGCCCGCAGGCGTGCCCGCGGTCGCGGAAAGCGGGCCGTAGGCGAAGACGCCGGTGAGCAGCGCGCCGACGATGCCGCCAACCCCATGCACCCCAAAGGCGTCGAGACTGTCGTCATAGCCGAGCATGTGTTTGAGCGAGGTCGCCGACCAGAAGCAGATCACACCAGCGGCGATGCCGATCGCCAAGCCGCCGCCCGGCAGCACGAAGCCCGAGGCCGGCGTGATGGCGACGAGACCGGCGACCGCGCCCGAGATCGCGCCGAGCACCGAGGGCTTTCCTTTCGCCGCCCATTCCGCGAAGGTCCAGGCGAGGGCTGCGGCGGCGGTTGCGATCTGTGTCACCGCCATCGCCATGCCAGCGCGGCCATTGGCGCCGACCGCCGAGCCGGCATTGAAGCCGAACCAGCCGACCCAGAGCAGCGAGGCGCCGATCACCGCATAGGCGAGATTATGCGGCATCATGTTGTCGCGGCCATAGCCGACCCGCTTGCCCATCACCAGCGCCGCCATCAGCCCGGCGATGCCGGCATTGATGTGAACGACGGTGCCACCGGCGAAATCCGCAGCACCCAGCGTCGCCAGCCAGCCATTGGCGCTCCATACCCAGTGCGCGATCGGGCTGTAGACGAAGATTGACCACAGCACCATGAAGACGCACATCGCGCTGAATTTCATGCGGTCGGCGAAAGCGCCGGCGATCAGCCCCGGGGTGATGATCGCGAACGTCATCTGAAACATCATGTAGACGGTCTCGGGGATGGTGAACGGCGTCGCGCCATCGGTCCCCGCGCCGAGCACGAAGGCGACATCGTTACCCTGGTTGATGTGGGCGCCGATGCCAGCCAGCATGACGCGCGAAAAATCGCCAATGTAAGGATTGCCGTTGGTAAAAGCGAGGCTATAGCCGATGACCATCCAGGTGATCGTCACCAGGCAGCAGATGATGAAGGACTGCATCATGGTGGCGAGCACATTCTTTTTGCGCACCATGCCGGCATAGAAGAGGGCGAGGCCGGGGATGGTCATCATCAGCACCAGCGCGGTGCTGGTGAGCATCCAGGCGGTATCGCCGGTATCGATTTTCGGTGGCGCGTCGGCCGCGAAGGCGGACGTGGCGAACGCCGGCAAGGCGAGCAGGCCGGTTGCGATCAGCGGCGCGCGGGTTCGGGAAAGCCAGTTTTGCTTCATCGTCTCTTTGTCCTTGGTGTTATTGTCGGGGCGGATCCGAGGGAGGGCGGTATGGGCGATCACAGCGCGTCGCCATCCTGCTCGCCGGTGCGAATGCGGACGGCGCGTTCGACATCGAGCACGAAAATCTTACCGTCGCCGATCTTGCCGGTGTTGGCGGTCCGCGCGATCGCTTCCACCACTTGCTCGGCGAGCGAGTCCGCGACCACCACCTCGATTTTCACCTTGGGCAAGAAGCTCACGTGATACTCGGCACCCCGGTAGATCTCGGTCTGCCCTTTTTGTCGGCCGAACCCTTTCACTTCGGAGACGGTGAGACCCTGAACGCCAAGCGGCGTCAGCGCCTCGCGCACATCATCGAGCTTGAAGGGCTTGATGACCGCCATGATCAGTTTCATCGCGCCATTCCTTGTTCATTTCGTATCGTTGTTCTACGGGACGCGCCCCACCGTGTCGGCCGGGATAACATCCACGACAATACGGAATTCAAGAACCGTGCCGCGATCAGCAATTCTCCGCCGGGCGCCGGGCGCATCGCGGCAGGTTGCTCTTGCCTAGATGGCGGGCAGCGGGCCATGATCGGGTTTGCCATCGTGCGGCACACGCGATGCCTTTTTTTTGTGCAATCATGGGACGCCTAAGCCGGGGCGATCTCGGGCGGATGGGAAGACGGATGTCAGACAGCCTCGCGGTCGAGATTGCGGTCATCGGGGCGGGGCCGGTCGGCGCCGCGCTCGCGCTTCGGCTCGCAGCCGCCGGCATCGCGACCGCGGTCATCGACCGCGCGCCGCTGCCGCCGATGGAACACCCCGCCTTCGACGGCCGCGCCTATGCGATCGCCGCCGGCTCGCGCCGCCTGCTCGAAGCGTCTGGGCTCTGGCAGCGGCTTCCCGATCCCCCCGGCCCGATCGCGGCGATCAGGGTCTCGGACGGCAAGCTCGATCGCCCGGCCTCCCCCCTGTTCCTGCATTTCGATATCGCCGAGATCGGGCACGACGTCGGGGACGGCGCCGCCTTCGGCTGGATGGTCGAGGCGCGGAGCCTGCGCCGGGCGCTCAACGCAGCGCTGGCCGAGGCGGCGCTACCGGGCCGGCAGCTCCATCTCTTCGCCCCGGCCGAGGCCACGATCGTCCGCAGCGAGCACGGCGCCAAGATCACGTTGGAGGATGGGAGGCGGATCGTCTGCCGCCTCGTCGTCGCCGCCGAGGGGCGCGAGAGCCCACTGCGGCGGCAGGCGCGCATCCCGGTGACGCGCTTTCCCTATCGTCAAAGCGGGATCGTTGCCGCGATTGCGCATGAATATCCGCATCACCAGACCGCGCTCGAGCATTTCCTCCCCGCCGGCCCCTTCGCGCAATTGCCGATGGCGGCGAACGAAGCGGCAGAGCATGTCTCGGCGGTGGTGTGGACCGAGCGGCCGGCCTTGGCCGCGCATTTGATGACCCTCGATGACGCCGCCTTCGGCGCCGAGATCGCCCGCCGGCTCGGCGATCATCTCGGCGCCATCCGCCCGATCGGCCGGCGCTGGCTCTATCCGCTCTCGGCGCTGCACGCCCATCGCTATTACGACGAGCGCCTGGTCCTCGTCGGGGACGCAGCGCACGGCATCCACCCGATCGCCGGCCAGGGCCTCAATCTCGGTTTCCGTGACGCGATCACCCTCGCCGATCTCCTGATCGACGCAGCGCGCCGGGGCGAGGATCTCGGCGCGCCGGCGCTGCTCGCCCGCTATCAACGGGCGCGGCGCGGCGCCAATCTGCTCATGCTGGCGGCGACCGACGCCCTCGATCGCCTGTTCAGCAACGACATTCCGCCGCTTCGCCTCGCCCGCGATGTCGGCATCGCTGTGGTTCATCGCCTGCCGCCGCTCAAGCGGTTTTTCATCCGCCAGGCGATGGGTGGCGGCGCCTTTGCCAAAGGGTAAAAGAGATGTTCTTTTTTGAAAAAAAGAACCAAAAAACTTTTGTCCGTGGCGCGGTGTCTGCGGTATCGTTCATTCAAAAATCGGGGGACTCTTCAATGCGCGCGTCTCATCTGGTCTTTCCGCTGCTGACCGTAACCCTTCTTGCCACGCCGGCGCTTGCGCAAAGCAATGGGTCTTCGCTGATGCAAGATGCCGGCGCGCTGATGGGCGGCGCCTCCGGGTCGGGTCTCGCGAGCAAGCTGCCGATCCCCGCAGTCAGCGATGACAGTGCGCTGAGCTATCTCAAAGCAGCGCGGAGCGCGCTTGCCAGCGGCAAGACCGGCCTCGCGCAGGAGGCGTTGGAACGCGCCGAAAGCCGGCTTCTCACCCGCGATGTCGCGCCCTCGCAGGCCGGCGCGCCGAGCACCGATCCCTCGATCAGCGAGATCAGCAAGGCCTTGCAAGCCCTCGCCTCGGGCCAGACCAGCACCGCACTCCAGGTCGTCGACGCGCTCATCGCAAAAATGTAACCGCCCAACGCCGCGCTGCCATCCCGACGCTTGACGGCTTCCCCCGCTTCCTGCCACTGCTCGCAGCGATCAGGAAACCGTCGAGGAAACGCAAGACCGCACATGCGAGCACGAATTTGCCCGCGCCCCGTTGTCTTCGTGCTGTTTGCGTTTTGTATCGGCTGCGCAACGCCGCCGCCGGCGCCGACAGTGTCGCCCGAGGCAAACGCGGCGGCGCTGGACGCGCGCAGGCTCGATGATCCGCGTCTTCTGGCTTTTATCGATGCCGCCGAACGTCTCGACCCCGGCCAAGCCGGTCCCGCCGGCGGGGGGGATAAGGCGGCCGGGCCGCCGCCATGGACGCTCCGGCGCCTGACGCTCGCCGCACTCTATTTCCATCCCGATCTCGATGTCGCGCGGAGCGCGCTGGCGCTCGCCGAAGCCGGTAAGGTCACCGCCGGCGAGCGCCCCAATCCCAGCGTCGCCTTCGTGCCGCCGCCATTTCTCTTCGGCGGCGTCGTCAATGCCGTCATCGAGACTGGCGGCAAGCGTTCGGCGCGGCTTGCGAATGCCGCGGCACGCGCCGAGGCGGCGCGTGAGGATTTGATCACCGCCGGCTGGCAGGTGCGCGGCGGGGTGCGCGATGCAATGGCGGCGTTATGGGCGGCGCGCGAGCGCGGCACCCGGCTTGCCGCGGAAGCAGCGGTGCAGCGCAAACTCGCCGCCGCCGAGGAGGCCCGCCTCGCGGCCGGCGCGGCGAGCGCGGTCGAGGTCAGCACCGCACGAATCGCCGCCACGACGCTCACCGCGGCGCTCGCCGACAATGCCCGGGCGGAAGCCCTCGCCGAGGCGAAGCTCGCCAGCGCGATCGGCATCCCGGTCGCCGCACTGCGCGCCGTGCCACTCGATTTCGACCGCCTCGCCACGCCGCCGGCGCTTCCCGCCAATCTCGCCGAAGGCCGGCTGCGACGCGCGGCGCTGATTGGCCGGAGCGATGTCAAATCCCAACTCGCCAGTTACGCGGCAGCGCAAGCGGCGCTGCGCGAACAGCTCGCCAATCGCTATCCCAATCTGGTGCTGAGCCCGGGCTATAACTGGTATCAGGGGATCAACACCTATGCTTTGGCGCCGGGGTTCGATCTTCCCATCCTCAATCAGAATCAAGGGCGGATCGGCGAGGCGCTGGCGCGGCGCAATCAAGAGGCGGCGCGGTTCCTTGCGCTCCAGGCGCGGATCATCGCCGCGCTCGATCAGGCCGGCGCGGATTACCGCGCGAGTATTGCCAGCGAGCGCGAGGCGGAGGCACTGCTCGAGGCTGAGGCGGCGCACGCCGACGCGGTTGCGCGCGCCTTTCGCGCTGGCGCGAGCGACCAGCCGGCCTTGCTTGCCAGCGAGGCCGCCCTCGCCCATGCCCGCCTCGCCCGGCTTGATGCCCGCCTGACAACCTTGACCGCCATCGGTGAATTGGAGGACGCGTTGCGCCAGCCGCTATTCGATCCGGGCGCACGTGTGCCCGATTTGGTGCCGCCGCCGCGCGCCGAACTCGCCGGCGCCGAAAGCCCGGCCCGATGAGGCGCCGCCGCCGCTGGGCCTTGGGGCTCGCCGTGCTTGTCGTGCTGGCGCTCGCTGGTGGCGTGGTCGCGCTCTATCTCGTCAATCACGACGCCGATGATGACGACGCGCCGGCGGCCAAGCCGAAAACCGCCGCCGCCGCGCTCGGGCCGGACGGCACCCCGCTGATTGCGCTCGATCCCGCGGCGCAGGCGCAAAACGACATCGCACTCCTCACCCTAAAAGCGGCGCCGCAGCCGGTGATGATCGCAACCTTCGGCACCGTCCTCGACCCTGCGACACTTGCCGAGACGATGCAAAAAGCCGCCGGGGTGCAAGCGGCGCTGGCGGAGGCGCGGGCGCGGGCGGGCGCGGCGGCGGCGGAATACCAACGCGACCAAACCCTGTTTCGTGACCAGCACACGGTCTCGGCGCAGGCTTTGGAAGCAGCGGCCGCGAATGACCGCGCCGCCGCGGCACTGCTCGCGGGGCGTGAGGCCGATTTGCGCGCGCTGAGCGATCTCGCCGTGAGCCAATGGGGCGCGGCGCTCGGCCCCGATATCGTCGCTGGTGGCGCCTTCGCGCAGCGTCTTGCGCGCGGCGAGGAATGGCTGGTCAGCGTTGCCCTGCCGGTGGCAGCGGCCTCGCTGGCGGTGCCGGCGCAGGCGCTGGCCACGTTGGCGAGCGGGGCGGCGGCGGGGCGGCGCGATTTGCGTCTGGTATCCCCTTTGCCGCGCGTCGATCCGCGTTCGCAGGCGCCGCTTCTTCTCTATGTCGCGCCGAACGCCGAGGGGCTGCTGGCCGGGATGACGCTTGCCGTGTCGCTGCCCGGCCCGCCGCGCCCGGCTTCGTTGCGTGTGCCGCCCGAGGCGGTGCTGTGGTGGCAGGGGCGGGCCTGGATCTATCGTCAAATCGCGCCCGGGCGCTTTGCCCGCGCCGCGATCGCGACCGACCAGCCCTCGCCCGAGGGGGGCTTCATCATCGCCGACCCGGCGCCGGCGGCAGCGCCGATAACCATCGTCGGGCGTGGCGCCGCCTCCCTCTTTTCCGAGGAATTCCGCAGCCAAATCCAACTCGGCGAAGGGGATAGCGATCCGTGAACGAGCCACCCGCGCCGCGCGGGCCGCAGGCGGCCCTCATCGGGTTCGCGATCCGGTTTCGTGGCGTGATTGCCGCGCTGACCATGACGCTGCTCGCTTATGGCGCCTATACCCTCCCCGGTCTCACTTACGACGTTTTTCCCGAATTCGCCCCACCCCAGGTCGGCATCCAGACCGAGGCGCCAGGGCTTTCGCCCGAGCAGGTGGAAACCCTGGTGACGCAGCCGATCGAGGACGCGCTCGGCGGCGCGCCGGGCGTGGAGACCTTGCGTTCGACCTCGATCCAGGGGCTCTCGGTGATCACCGTGCTGTTCGGCGAGGGTGGCGATCTCTATCGCGACCGCGAGATCGTCGCCGAGCGGTTGGCGAACGCCGCCCGCCGCCTGCCGCCGGGGATCGCGCCGCCGACGCTCTCGCCGCTCGCCTCCTCGACCAGCACCGTGCTCATCCTCGGCCTTACCGCCGGCCGCGCCGACGTGAGCCAGATCGCCCTCCGCGACGCCGCCGATGGAACGCTCCGCCCGCGCCTGCTCGCCGTCCCCGGTGTTGCCAACGCCGCGGTCTTTGGCGGCGATGTCGCGGCGTTGCGGATCGGGATCGACCCGGCGCGGCTCGCACGCTTTGATCTCAGCCTCGATGACGTGCTGGCCGCGGCGCGACGGGCGAGCGGATTGCGCGGCGCCGGCTTCATCGAGACCCCGAACCAGCGGCTGGTGCTGGCCGCCGAAGGGCAGACGACGAATGCCGCACTCCTGGCCGGGCGGTTGGTCACGCGCGGCGCGGTCGGCCGGATCACGCTCGGCGATGTCGCGGAAATCGGGCTGGCGCCGCTGCCGCCCTTTGGCGGCGGCAGCGTCATGGGCGAGCCCGGCGTCGTCATCGTGGTTTCGGCGCAATATGGCGCCAATACCGTCGAGGTGACGGAGCGGGTGTTGCGCGCGATCACTGGCCTTCGCGCCGATCTCGAGGCAAGCGGCATCGTCTTGCATGACGATCTCTTCCGCCCGGCGGATTTCATCCGCACCGCCATCGGCAATGTCAGCGCCTCGCTCGTGCTCGGCGGCGTGTTGGTGATCGTGGTGCTGTTCCTGTTCCTGTTCGATCTCCGCACCGCCGCGATCTCCTGCCTTGCGATCCCGCTTTCGCTGCTCGCCGCAGTGCTGGTTTTGCAGCGGCTCGGCGTCTCGCTAAACACCATGACGCTCGGCGGCCTCGCGATCGCGATCGGCGAGGTCGTCGATGACGCGGTCATCGATGTCGAGAACATCACGCGGCGGCTGCGCGAAAATCGCCGCGCCGCGGCCCCTCGGCCGGCCGCCTCGGTGGTGCTCGCGGCCTCGCTCGAAGTGCGCGGCGCCGTCGTGCACGCAACCTTCATCGTGGTGCTGGTGTTTCTGCCGATTCTCGCGCTGCCCGGGCTTGCCGGGCGGTTTTTCGCGCCGCTCGGGCTCGCCTATATCCTCGCGATCCTCGCCTCCCTGCTGATCGCGCTTACCGTCACCCCGGCACTCGCCATGCTGCTCCTGGCGCAGCGGCGGGACGGGGGGCGCGAGCCGCCGGTGATCCGCTTTCTCCGCCGCCGCTATGAGCGCCTGCTGCTCGCCGCCATGCGCCATGCCGGGGCGGTGATGGTCTCGACCTTGCTCGCGACCGCCGCCGGCTGCGCGGCCTTGCCGTTTTTCGCCGGCGCCTTCCTCCCCGAGCTGAACGAGGGCCATCTCGTGCTCCATGTCGCGGCGGTGCCTGGCACCTCGATCACCGAATCGCTGCGCCTCGGCCGCCTGATCAGCGGCGCCGTCGCGGCGCTGCCGGTGGTGCGGGTGGTCGCGCAGCGGGTCGGGCGGGCGGAATTGTCGGAGGATACCTGGGGGCCGGAATATAGCGAATTCGACGTCGATCTCCGCCCCGGGCTCTCGAGCGCCGAGGCAGCGCAGGCGAGCGCCGCTCTTCGCGCCATTCTCTCGCGCTTTGCCGGGATCAGCTTCGCCATCACCCCCTTTCTCACCGAACGGATCGAGGAGACGCTCTCAGGCTATACCGCACCCCTAGTGGTCAATATTTTCGGCCCCGATCTCGATGCGCTCGACCGTGCCGGGGCTGCCGTCGCGCGCGTTTTGGGCGGGATGGCGGGCGCCGCCGATGTCTCGATCGCCGCGCCGCCGGGCGCGCCGGAGTTGGCCATCCGCCTTCGCCCCGGCGATCTCGTCCGCACCGGCCTTACCGCCGGCGCGGTGATCGATGCCATCGCCACCGCCTATCAGGGCGAGACGGTGGGCATCGTCGCCGAGGGCAACCGGGTGCGGCCGGTGGTGGCCCTCCTCGCCCCGTCGCTCCGCCATGATGTCGCCGCCCTCGGGGCGCTGCCGCTCCGCGCCGAGGGTGGCGGCACGGTGACGCTCGCCGAGGTTGCCGATATTTTCGAGCGTGAGGGGCGGGCCTCGCTCCAGCATATCGGCGCGCGCCGGGTGCAAAGCGTCACCGCCACTATCACCGCTCGCGATGTCACAGGGTTCATGCGCGAAGCCCGAGCGCGGCTGGCCGCCGAAGTCACGCTGCCGCCCGGCACCTATCTCGAATTCGCTGGCACTGCCGTTTCGCAATCAGGGGCGACGCGTGATCTCGTGCTGCGCGCCGTGCTCGCCGGGGTCGGGGTCGTCGCACTGCTCTGGGTGGTGACCGCGAATGCGCGCAACCTGATCCTCATCCTCGCCAATCTGCCATTCGCCCTGGTCGGCGGCGTGCTCGCGGTGTTCGCCTCGGGCGGGGTCTTGACGCTCGGGGCGACGGTCGGGTTCGTGACCCTGTTCGGTATCACGCTGCGCAATGCGATCATGATGATTTCGCATTACGAGCATCTGGTCGGCGTCGAACGCCGGCCCTTTGGCGCGGCGGTGGTGTTGCGTGGCGCCGGCGACCGGCTGGCGCCGATCGTCATGACCTCGCTGGTGACGGCGCTCGGCCTTTCGCCGCTGGTGTTCGGCATGGGCGATCCCGGGCGCGAGATCGAGGGGCCGATGGCGCTGGTCATTCTCGGCGGGCTGATCAGTTCGATGGCGCTCAATCTCTTGGTGCTGCCGATTCTCGCCTGGCGCTTCGGCCGCTTCGGGCGGGCCGCGACGGAGAGGCTCTGATCAGGCCGGCGACGCCCTCGGTTCAGGCGGCATCGAGGGCCGGCCTATCGTTCAGCCAAGGAAACGCCGCAGGATCGCAACCACCGCCCCCGGCTGCTCCTGCTGCACCCAGTGCCCAGCGCCCTCGATGAGATGCGCGCCACGAAAATCGCTGCAGGCGATCTCTTGCATGCGCTCGAAGCTCCCCGGCGCCTGATAGACCCCCCAATCGGCGGCGCCGGCGATAAAGAGCGCTTTCGCCGTGATCGCGCGGCCGGCGAAAATCTGCATCTCCTCACGCCCGATGCCGAAACTCGCGCAATGATACCACTGCAGACCGCCGCGAAACCCGGTGCGGGCGAATTCGCCGGCATAGACCGCGAGCTCGGGCTCGGAAAGCCAGCGGCAGGCGGCGATCTCGGCTGGCGAAGGGAGGGCGGCGGCAACCGTCGCCGGCATGCTCGCCTCGCGGTCCATGATGTAATAGCGCGGCATCTGGGCGAGTTCGGCGGCCTCCCATGTGGCGAGGCGGGTCGGCCGGTTGCCCGGCCAGTCAGCGCTTTTCATATGATAATAGGCGCGGAGAAATGCCGCCAATCCCTCCGCCGGGGCATCCATCTCGGCTGCCGCCGCCGGGCTGGAATAATAATATTGATAATGTTTTCTGGGCGGCGTGAGGGCGGCGAGAGCGGCATCGAGTTCTGCCGCCGCCGCCGCCGGGTTCGCGGCAAGCGAAGGCGGGCCGGCAAAGGGCGCGCTCATCAGGACCAGGGCGGGAAACAGATCGGGGCGCAAAAGCGCGCACCAAGCCGCGACCGGGGCGCCGAAATCATGCCCGATCACCGCCGCCGCCCTGTGATGGCCGAGCGCCGATACGAGCCCGATCACATCGCGCACCAGACGCAGCATCCGGAAATTGGCGGGATCGGCGCCGTCCCACCCGGTGGTGCGGCCATAGCCGCATTGATCCGGCGCGACCACGTGGTAGCCGGCGGCGGCAAGCGGCACCATGATTTTCCGCCAGGAATAGGCGAGTTCGGGAAACCCGTGCAGCAGCAAAAGTAGCGGCCGATCGGCGCCGGCGCCGGCTTCGAGGAGATGCACCCTGAGGCCGTTGCCGTTATCGACGAAGCGGGCGGCGATGCCGTCGGGCAAAACCGCCGGCGCGAGCGGCACGAGATCAGCCGGATCCCCCATCATCGCTCAACCCGCATCGAGGCGCCGGGCAAGGAATTCGAGCCGGTCCTGGCCCCAGAAAATCTCCTCGCCGATGACATAGGACGGCGCACCGAACACGCCGCGCGCAATCGCCGCCGCGGTATCCTGCGCCCGCCGCGCCGCCCAGCGCGGTTCAGCGGCGAGAGGCAACAAAGCCGCGCCATCGGCGCCGATCTCATCGGCGAGGGCGGCGAGCGTCGCGGGATCGGCGGTGTCGCGCTCCTCCTCCCACAAGGCTTTCAGAACGCGATGGGCGAGCGCCATCGCCTTCTCCCCCTCCCCGCTCTCGCGCAACGCGATGACGGCCTGCGCCGCGAGGGTTTCGTTGGCCGGAAAGTGACGTGGCTTGAGGTGGATCGGGACGCCGAGATGATCGCGCCAGCGCGCCAGTTCCTGCAGCCGATAGGCCTGGCGCTGGGGTGAGCGCTTGGGCAATGGCAGGCCGCCGGTTTCCGCGAAAATCGTCCCGAAATCGACGGGAAAAATCCGCACCGATGCCTGATGGCGGGCGGCAAGCGCGGCAAACCGCGCCGCCCCGAAATGCGTCCAGGGTGAATTCAGCGACAAAAAATAATCGATCTCGCGCGCCACGATGCCCTCCCGCACTATTTTCCGCGCGCAGTCTGACATGACGCGCGCCGCCGGCAAAGCGCGCGCAACCTCACCCGAGCGCGAGCGCGAGTTGCCGGCCAGCACCTTCCTCCGCCAGGTGCGACAGCGTCACGCCGAGAAGGCGGATTCCGCGCCGCGGCGGCAAGAGCGGGCGCAGCAATTCCTGCCCGGTCGCGGTGATCGTGGCCGCATCGGCGATCGCCGCGGTGAGGCTGCGGGCGCGGGTGATCTGCTGGAAATCGGCGTATTTCACCTTCACCGTCACGGTGCGCCCGGCGAGACGATGGCGCGTCGCCGCGTGCGCGACCTTGCCCGCCAGTGCCGCAAGCGGCACCGCAAGCGCGTCCCAGTCGTGCAGATCCAGCGCGAACGTGGTCTCGGCGCCGATGGATTTGCGCACCCGCGCAACCTCCACCGGGCGATCATCCTCGGCCCGCGCCAGCCGGTGATAGAGCGCACCCGCCTTGCCGAAATGGGCCATCAGAAAGCCGAGTTCGGCACGGCGGAGATCGGCGCCGGTGGTGATCCCGAGGGCGTTCATCCGCGCCGCCGTCACCGGCCCGATGCCATGGAACTTGCCGATGGGGAGGGCTGCGACGAAATCCGGGCCAAGGCGCGGCGGGATGACGAAAAGCCCGTCCGGCTTGCGATGATCGGAGGCGAGTTTCGCGAGAAATTTATTGTAGGAAACGCCTGCCGAGGCGGCGAGCCCGATTTCGGCCCGGATCGCCGCGCGAATCGCCTCGGCGATGGCGCGCGCCGAGCCGTGCCGGCCGATCTCGGCGGTGACGTCGAGATAGGCCTCATCGAGTGAGAGCGGCTGGATGAGCGGCGTGTAACGCGCGAAAATCGCGCCGATCGCGGCCGACACCGCTTTATAGACCTCAAAACGCGGCGGCACGAAGATCAGTTCCGGGCATTTGCGCGCCGCCACCTGCGAGGGCATCGCCGAATGGACGCCGAAGCGGCGCGCTTCATAGCTCGCCGCCGCAACCACGCCGCGTGTCCCCGCGCGGCCGACGGCGATCGGCTTGCCGCGCAGCGCGGGATCGTCGCGCTGCTCGACGGACGCGAAAAACGCATCCATATCGATATGGAGAATGCGGCGAAGAGGCTCGGGAGATTCGCTGCGCTGCGCCATGCCGGGCGGGAGTTTAGCAAGGGGCCTCGGCCAAGAGAAGAACAAATCAAGCACATCAAGCGCCGCGGCGGCGTATCCTTGCCATTCAATCCTTCATAAGGCGACAAAGAAGATTTAGAGGCTGGTCAAATCTCCAGCCCTCACCTAAAAGCTGCGCGCCACCGTTATTTGCGCGATTCGGATGCGGGGGCCGGTTCATCCGCCCGCGAAACGGCACCAAGCCGGCGGGCTCTATGTGCAAGGAACACTCATGTCCAAAGCTTTCATCGCCCAGGTTATCCAGGACTCCGCCGAACTCACGGGCGTTGCCGCCAATCGTGCTGCCGGCGACCTCATGGCGGCGATCGTTGGGGAGCTGAAGAAGAACGGCAAGTTTACCCTGCCGAGCTTCGGCACCTTCACCGTTCGCAAAACCAAGGCGCGCAAGGGCCTCAACCCGCGCACCGGCGAGCAGATCAAGGTGAAGGCCGGCAAGACCGTGCGCTTCAAAGCCTCCCCAACCCTGAAGAAATCGGTCTGATGTCTGCCCCGGCGGGCCGGATCGGCGCCGCCGGTGACGACGCAAGCGGGCCAAAAAACTCCCGGGCACCTTCGTGTCCGGGAGATTTTTGTAGCGCCGACGGCATGCAACGAAGCTCAGTTGTTGTTGCTGCGCACGCCGGTCAGTTGCAGCAAAAGAATGAACAGGTTGATGAAATTGAGGAAGAGCTGCAGCGCATCATAGACGCTGCGCTTGGCGGCCGCGTCCGGGCTGTCGGCATAGGCGAATTGCACGTAGCTCGCCTTGATGCGCTGGGTGTCGTAGGCAATCAAGCCGGTGAACACCACGACGCCGATGACGCTCAACGCAAATTGCAGCGCCGAGCTGCGCACGAACATATTCACCAGGCTCGCGATGACGATGCCAACGAGGCCCATGAACATAAAACTCCCCATGCGGGAGAGGTCACTCCGCGTGGTGTAGCCCCAGAGGCTCATGAAGGCGAAGGTCGCGGCGGTGATGAAGAAGACACGTGTCACCGATTCGCCGGTATATTGTAGAAAAATATTGGTGAGGCTCGCCCCCATCGCGACGCAAAACAGCCAATACAGCGTCTGCGCCGCGGTTTTCGACAGCCGGTTGACACCGAAGCTCAGCACCAGAACGAAAGCGAGCGGCGCGAACATCGAGAGAATGGCCAAGCCAGAGGCCACCCGATGCGGCCCGTAGGCCGTCATCACCACCGGATAGAAAAGGTTGAGCAGCGTGGTGTTGGCGATTGCGTAGGCGACGATGCCGGTCAGCAACAGGCCGGACGCCATCCAATTATAGACGCGCAGCATGTAGGCGCGAAGGCCCGCATCCAGGACGGCCGCGCTCGCGGCCGCGCCCGACGCGCCGGAATAGGCCCGGGTATTGGGACTGAAGGCCATGGTCGGTTCGATCTCCTTGTGGGCGGAATGCCCCTCTTAAGCGGCGATTTTGGTCATACTATCGCGCTTTTCAAGCGGCTTGACCAGCCGCCTCGCGCAACCGCTCACGGCGTGGCGCCGACCGCAAGCGCTGCCTTGCGGGGGCGGACATTGGTCAGATACATCGACGCGGTGCCAAACCAGATGGTCTCGAAATCCATCCGGATCGGCAAGGGTGGCATCCCCGGCGCGGCGACCGCGAACCAGGCGCTGCCATGCTTGGCGCGCCGCGTGCTGCCCTCCTCCTTATCGTGCTCGATGCCACCGATCAGGAGTCCCTCGAAATCACAGCGCTCGGCCTTGCCAAAATAGGGCGAACGCGATGATTGCGGCACCAGCTCGGTGCCGACGGTCCGCGCAGTCAGGCGGATCAGCCGGCGCCCGTCATAAAGCCGCACGACGCCGTCGCAGCGGCCGCTCTGCTGCACGCGATGGACGAGCAGCGCCATGGCGCTCAGCGAATCGATGCTCTGGCGCGCGTCCTCCGGCGTCACCGGATCGCGATCGGGCTCACGCGGCGGGGTAAGCGCACGCACGAACGGCTCTTGGTCGGCATAGCTGATCAGGGTCTGCCATTTCTCGCCGCTCCAGAGCCCGAGCGAGTCGTAGCGCTCGGGCACCGCGTCCGCCCCGTCCCAGCGCCCTTCGGCGACAGTCTCGCTCTGGCCATGCACGAAGGCGCTGAACAACCCGGCGGTATGGAAATCGAATTTCACCCGATAGCCGTCGGGGCGCAGATCGAAGCTGGTGCCAAGCGCGCCGGTCTTCAGCCCCGCGGTATAGAAGGCGTAATCGGCGTCCACCGTAGCCTGGGCGGACGTTTGCACCGAGGTTTGCGCCGCCGTCTGGGCGGCGGCGGGCAGGGCTGCGAGGAGCGGCATGGCGGCCGTCGCGAGGCCGATCGTCAGCTTGAACACGCGCGTCATACGCCACGATGTGACGCCGGAACCCGGCTTTGGCAAGACGTCGCCGCGCCGCAAACGCGCCCGCCGCCGCCCCCTCAAGGCACGATGACGATTTTGCCGCGCACCGTGCGCGCCGCCATGTCGGTGAGCGCCGTGGCTGCATCCTCCAGCCGATAGCGGTAAGAAACCAGTGGCTTGAGCTGTCCCGTGGCGATCGCGGCGAGCAGCGAGGCAGTTTCTTCGGCATAGAGGGCGGGCTCGCGGCGCATATGATCCCCCCAAAACACGCCCACCAACGACGCGCCCTTCAGTAACGGAAGATTGAGCGGCAGCGCCGGGATTTTCCCGGCAGCGAAACCGATCACGAGATAGCGCCCGCGCCAGGCGATGGCGCGAAACGCCGGCTCGGCGAAATCGCCGCCGACCGGGTCATAGATCACGTCGGGGCCGGCGCCGGCGCTCGCCCGCGCGATGCCGGCGCGGAGATCCTCGGTGGTATAGTCGATCGTCTCGCTCGCGCCGTATTCGCGGCACAATGCCAGCTTCTCCGCCGAGGACGCCGCGGCGATGACGTCCGCGCCGAGATGGCGGCCGATATCGCAAGCCGCGAGGCCGACACCACCGGCGGCGCCGAGCACCAAAAGCCGCTCGCCGCGCCTGAGCGCCGCGCGGTCGGCGAGCGCGTGCCAGGTGGTGCCATAGGTCAGCAGAAACGCCGCCCCCACCGCATCATCGACATGATCGGGAAGCGCGAAACAGGCGGCCTCGCGGGCGATCACCTCCTCGGCGAAGCCGCCGAGGCTCACGAAAGCGGCGACACGCTCGCCGCGGCGCAGCCGGGTGACACCGGGGCCGGTCTCGAGCACGGTGCCGGAAACCTCGGCGCCAGGGGTGAAGGGCAGCTCGGGCCGCACCTGATATTTGCGCTGGATGATGAGATAGTCGGGAAAATTGACCCCGGCGGCATGCACGCGCAGCCGCACCTCGCCCGGCCCCGGCACCGGTTCGGGGATGTCTTCGAGCCGAAGCCGCTCCGGCCCGCCCCATTCGATGCACCTTATCGCCCGCATCAGGCGCCCTCCCCGCTCCGGTGATAGGTGCAACTCAGCGCCGGCGGCTGACGAAGGGTCTGAAACACCACGCAATACCGCTCAGTGGTCTCAATGAGGCGCGCAAGGGTGCGGTCATCGGCGTCGGTATCGACCTCGAAGCGAAGCGCAATATCCTTGATCCCGACCGGCGCCGCACGGTCGATGCCGAGGGTGCCGCGCGCATCCCAGCTCCCCTCCGCGATCACCCGCGCGGCACGAAACGTGACCCCGCTCGCGATCGCCACCGCCGAGAGGGTAACGCCGGCACAAGCAACCAGAGCTTCGAGCAGCATATCCCCCGAACACGCCTCCGACCCGTCGCCACCGGTCGCGGGATGGAGCCCCGCCTGGATTTCGCCGCCATGCGTTACGACCCGGCAGGCAACCTCGCCCGGAACCAGCCGCGCCTCGGCGCGCGAGGCGCTGCGCGCCGCTTCGGGGTCGAGACGGTAACGCTCCTTGAGCGGCGCCTGGCGGGCGCGCAAGCCAGCTTGGTCCATGATTTCCTCCACCATCGCCGGGGCTTGACGCTCCCGGCGACGCCATTGCGCCCGATCGCGGCCCCACGGTCAACGGGGAAGACGCCCTCGCAAAAAGAGCTAGAAAAAAGTTCTTTTTTTGAAAAAAAGAACCAAAAAAACTTTTGTCTGTTTGCGCTCAACGCCCACCCGTGACGATCGCGGCAACAAACAGTGCCGCGAGAAGATAAAGCGCGAGCGCGAGGAGCGATGAGCCGAGCCGCGGCACACGAGTCGCAGCGGGCAGGCGCTTCTTGCCGCTGAGCATCGGCCGCAGCAGATTTTCCCCGCGGATCACGGCATAGGCAATAATCGCCAGCAGATGAACGATGATCGCGGCAAGCAGGACATCGAAATTCCAGGCATGGAAGGCGGAAACGAGATCGGATGCGGGCTTGCTGAGAAAATGATTGAGGGGGCCAGCGCTATGCGGGTCGGCACGGGCGAAGAGACCGCTCAGCGCCTGCGCGAATAACAGAAAAAGAAGGAACACCACCATCCAACCGCCGGCCGGGTTATGCCCGACACTGTCTGCGCCGATGCCGCGGCGAAACCCGGCGAGATGCGCGAGCGCCGCGCGCGGCGAGGCGAGAAACGTCGCAAAGCGCGCCGTCTCACTGCCGAAAACTCCCCATAAAAGGCGAAAAATCAGCAAACTCAGAGTTATTTCGCCAAGCCGGTAGTGCAGCCACATGAGATCGAGGAACTGGCTCACATAAAGTGCCACGACCAGCGCCACCAACAGCCAGTGAAACAGCCGCACCGGCGCATCCCAGACCCGTATCGAAAGCTTGATGCCACTCATTCGCGTCTCCGCCCCTTCTTGACGCCACCCCACGAGATCGCCATGCCGCGCCGCATGACCGCATGGCGCCCCGCGATCGCGCTGCTTTTTGCCAGCCAATGGCGTGGCTTCGCCATAGGGTTTTTTGCCGCGGCGAGTCTTGCCTGGCTCGGTCGCCGGCTGTTCCGCCCGCTCGCGATCATCGCCGCCGCCGCCGGTCTGATGGCCGGCACGCTCGCGGCGTTCAGCGAAGCGGGGCAAAATCGCGCCCGCCTGGCGATCGCGGTGATCGCGGCGGCGGCGATGGTGCTGGGCGGGGCCGCCGCGCCGGCCGCGAAAAAAAAGCGCGGCCCGCGGCGTTCGCCGCGGCTGTTCCTGCCTCCCGCCGCCTTGCTCGGCCTCGCCCTGCTGGCCGGCGCATGGTGGCTTGGCGGGGCGGGGCGGAGCCTTGGCGCCGTCATCGCCGCCTGGCGCCCCGAATCGCTAATCATGCTCGCCGCCGCGGCGATAGGATGGCCGTTGCTCGCCGGCATCCGCGCCACGCCCCGGCCCGCCCATTGGCCGCTTGCCGCGCTCGCCGCAGCCCTCGCCGCCGCCTTCGTCGCGATCGGGCGCAGCAGCGTCGCCCCGTTTGCGCTCACGCTCGCCGGCGCCGCGCTCGGGACGGGGATCGGCGGCGGCCAAGCCCATCAACGCGAGACCGAAGCCACCGCAATCGGCGTGGCCGCGGGCCTTGCCCTTCTCATCGCGGCCGCTCTTCTCGCCGATGGCCATACGCTCCAGGCGAGGCCGTCCCCGATCTGGGCCACCCCGCTCGCGCCGCTCATGACACTCTGGCTCTACCGGCGCCTCGCGCCCCGGTTTGCCGGCCCACTCGCGCGGCGGCTCGGTGGCGTCGCGCTGGCCAGCCTGCTCGCCCTCGCCCTCATCACCCTGCTCGCGTTCAGCGCCGCGGCGATCGCCGGCCTCCGCTGACCTGTCCCGCCATCGCGCCACCAACGCGATCACGATTGCGACAGATGCGGATTTGCCGCAACATGATCTTCTCATGGTTGAAACCTCTCTCCCGCCCGAGCAGGCGCCGGCATCACGGGGGATTGTGACCCCGCCGCGTCTCATCATCGCAGCACTCATCGTGCTCGGCGCCGGCCTCGGCGCGGCCCTGTTATGGCGTGACCGGCCGCACCAAGGCGCGCCGGCGCCGCTCACCACCCCGCCGGTTGCCCCTTTCCCAGCGCCGTCCCCGCCCGCGCCGCCGGCCGCCGAAACCGCAGCGCCAGCGGCGCCGCGTTTCGACATCGTCCGCGTCACCACGGAAGGCACCGCAGTGATCGCCGGCCGTGCCGCGCCTGGCGCCGATGTCACCATCCTCGAAGACGGCAAGCCCATCGGCCATGTCACCGCTGACGCGGCCGGGGAATTCGTTTTCACCCCAGATGCCGCTTTTCTGCCCGGCCCGCACGCGATCAGTCTCGCGGCGAAAAGCGAGACAGGCGCTGAGACGCATAGCAGCAGCGATGTCCTAGTGGTGGTCGCGGGTCAGGAGCAGCCGGGCGCGCCGGCTGTCCCGCTCGCAACCCTCGCGCCAAACGGGCCGGCCAGCGCCGATATGCCCAAGCGCCTGCAAGCGCCGGCGGCCACGGCGACCGAGACGCCAGCGGCAGGCGTGACCCCGAAGCCGGCACCCGAGATCGAGGTGGTGGATTACGATCAGGCCGGCCATCTCCGCCTCGCCGGCCACGCAACGCCCGGCGATACCGTCAGCCTCGTGATCGACGGCCAGCCCGCCGGCGAGGCGGCGAGCGATCAGGACGGGCATTGGGCGATGGCGCCGGCGCGCGCGGTCACCCCCGGCCATCACCGCCTGACGCTGGTTGCGCGCGGCCCCGACAACGCGGTGACGGGAACGCTGACGCTGCCGTTCCTGCGCGAAAAACTCGCCCCCGGCAGTCTGAAACCCGGGATGGTGGTGGTCCAGCCCGGGCAAAATCTCTGGCGCATCGCGCGCGAGGTCTATGGCAGCGGCATCCGCTACACCATCATCTACGCCGCCAACCGCGCCCATATCCAGCGGCCCGGCATCATCTATCCGGGTCAGACGCTGATCGTGCCGGCGGCACCCGCGGGCGCGGCGCCGGGGCGGAGCCCAGCTTCCTCCAACACGTCGAGATAAGGGGCGAGCGCGATCAGCCGGCGCGTGATCGCGGCGAGCAGATCGGTGATCACCGGCGGCTCGCTGAGGGTGATGATCGAGAGCATCAGGAGGCGATGGTCGGGCGCCAGGATCGCCCGCCATTCCACCGGCAACAACGCCGGCAGGCGCGGAAGGAAGGCAAGGATCAGCGAGCGTTCATGGCTCCCGGCGGCCGCCTGACCGGTACTCGGCACCCGGCCGGCGACCGCTTCGAGTTCGAGCTCACCGCCCGACAGCCGCGCATGCAGCGCGCGGGCGCGCCAGGAGAAGGAAAACGTCGCCCGCTGCTCGGGATGGCGCGGGGCGATATGGCCTTGGCCGTCGATCGTGAACGGACCGAGCTGGAGCGGAGCATCAATCGGCATGCGGTGATTCCTGCTAAAAGTCACTCTCTGTTGACCCTATCTTGCTCCCGATCCATGAAACTTTCATAAACCGCGCGCAGACAACCGCCGCAAGCCTTCCTCTGGTTCGGAATCCGCCCCGGCATGACCCTCGATTCGTTCTTGATGGTTCTCGCCCCACCGCATCCCGCCGCCCGGCCGTTTCTCGCCGGCGGCGCGGTGGCGATCGTGCTCGGGCTCGCGCTCGGTGCCTGGCTGTTCTGGCTCGGCGTCGTCTTCGTGCTGTTTTGCCTCTATTTTTTTCGCGACCCGAACCGTGTCCCGCCGCCGCGCCCGGGCGTCATCCTGGCCCCCGCCGATGGCCGCGTTGTCTCCGTCCAGCCCGCGACCCCGCCGGGCGAACTCGGCCTCGGCCCGGCGCCGCGCTGGCGGGTCGCGATTTTCCTCTCGGTGCTCGATGTCCATGTCAATCGCGTGCCCGCCGCCGGCACCGTCACCCGCATCGCCTATCGACACGGCAAATTCCTCAATGCCAGCCTCGATAAGGCGAGCGACGAAAACGAACGCAATGCCCTTGCGATCCGCCTCCCCGATGGGCGCGAAATCGCCGTCGTGCAGATCGCCGGGCTGATCGCGCGGCGGATTCTTTGCTCGGTGCGTGAGGGCGATGCGGTCAGCGCCGGGGCGCGCTTCGGCATCATCCGTTTCGGCAGCCGCACCGATCTCTATCTCCCCGAGGGGGTACGCCCGCTGATCGCCGAGGGGCAGCGGATGGTGGGCGGCGAAACCGTCATCGCCGAGCTCGGCTGATGGCACGCCCCCCCCTCCCCCGCTTGCGCCGGCGCGCGCGGCCACGCTTTGCCGGGCTTTCGTTTAACCGGCTGATTCCCAATCTGATGACGCTGCTCGGCCTCTGCGCCGGTCTGACCGCGATCCGACTCGGGATCGAGGGGCATTTCGGCGGGGCGGCGAAAGCGATCATCCTCGCGGGCTTCATCGACGGGCTGGACGGGCGTCTCGCGCGCCTCCTCAAAGCGGTGACGCGCTTCGGTGCCGAGTTCGACAGCCTCGCCGATTTTCTCTGCTTCGGCGTCGCCCCGGCCTTCGTGATCTATCTCTGGTCACTCCGCGCCATGCACGGCTACGGCTTCGTCCCGGCGCTGATCTTCGCCGTGTGCATGGCGCTCAGGCTCGCGCGCTTCAACGCCAATCTTGATTCCGTCGCGCCGGCTTACACGTATAATTTCTTCACCGGCGTCCCGGCGCCGGCCGGCGCGCTGCTCGCGTTGCTGCCGCTCTTCATCGGCCTTGAAGCGCGCGACATGGGTTGGGCATGGCTTGACGCTTTGGCCCGGTTTCCGCTGTTCGACGCCGCCGTTCTGGTCTGCACCGCGCTGCTCTTGGTTTCGACGCTGCCGGTCTGGAGTTTTAAGAATTTCAAGGTGCCGACCGCGATGGTGCTGCCGATGCTGCTCGGCACCGGGCTTTATGCCGCGTTCCTGATCGCCGACCCGTGGGCGGGGCTCGCGCTCGCCGGGCTGATCTATCTCGGGATGCTGCCGTTCAGCGCCCGCAGCTTCCGCCAATTGCGGGCCGAGGCCGAGGGGCCGGAGACGGAGCCGGCGACATGACGCAGCACCTGGCTGGGGCGGGAGGATGCGGCGTCTCGCCGAAAGTCTCGGCGAGCGTCTTGACATATACCATGCATATGCCAATCATGGTTGTGATGGAAGGGAGGCTCTCTTGCGCACCGTGTCCGTTTTCCGCAATAATCGCAATCAGGCCATCCGTTTGCCGAAAGATCTCGCGTTTCCGGGAGTGACGGAACTCACCATCGAGAAACGCGGCGACACGATCTTGCTCCGCCCGGTGCGCCCGAGCTGGATCTCATTTCCGACCGCCCCCCTTGCCGACGCGGATTTCCTGCGTGACCGCACGGAAGTGATCGAGGAAGGGCGTGTTTCCTTCAACGAGGATGACCCGGGTCGGTGACCACGTTCTATATGCTCGACACCAACATCTGCTCTTTCATCATGCGCGAACGCCCGGCCAGCGTGCTGCAGCGGTTGCAGGACGCCGTGGAGGCGCAAAACAGTATCGTAATCTCGGTTATCACCTATTACGAGATGCTGTTGGGTACTATCGGCAGGACGGCGTCGCCGCGTCGCGCGGCATTGGTTGAGGCTTTTGTCGCTCGCCTGTCCGCCATCCTCCCCTGGGAACGCACCGCCGCGGAGGAAGCCACGCGTCTCCGGCAGCGCTTGGCGTCTCAGGGCATGCCCATCGGCAGCAACGACACCATGATCGCCGGGCATGCCCTGGCCGCCGGCTGCGTGCTGGTCACCAACAATTTTCGCGAATTTTCTCGCGTGGCGGGGTTATCAGTGGAGGATTGGGCGGGGGGGCAAGGCAGATGAACTCGACCGCTTCTTTGCTCTCCGTGGCCGGCGCCGGCGGCATCGTTGGGTCTCTTGTGACCAGCATGCTGCAATCCTGGCTATCGCGTCGGGCGGCTTTGGACGAGCGAAAATTCAGGGAGAAAAAAGAAGCCTACGCAGGATTGCTCAATGCAATCTACCAGGTCAACAGCGAACATTCGCCGGCCAATATCAAGGAAGCCAATTACTGGCGCGCTCGCCGCGAGCTCGTAGGATCGGAACAAGTCAGGTCAATGAGAGGGCGTCTGTTTGCCCTGGCGGATGGAACTCAGAACCCTGAACTTACCATCGCGGAAGCCGCTATGTTGGCCGCCATGAGCGCCGATTTGGGCTTTGCCGGCCCGGAGGGAGATTGAACATGCTTCGGTCCCATTGGCTGGGGCGGGAGGATTCGAACCTCCGCATGGCGGAATCAAAATCCGCTGCCTTACCGCTTGGCTACGCCCCATCGCTGCTGCGCGTGCCTCTGATACCGATCCCGATGCCCGCGGTCCAGCCCGCATTCTCGTGACACTTTTCCCGCTCAGGAAAAACCCATGACGCAGCGATTCCTCGTCACCGGCGGCGCCGGCTATGTCGGAAGCCACCTCGTCGCGGCCTTGATCGCGGAAGGCGCCGATGTGGTGGTGATCGACGATCTCCGCCAGGGCCATCGCGTCGCGATCACCGCGCCGGCCGAATTGATCGTCGGCGATCTCGCCGATCCGGCGGCGCGCGCGGCGGCCTTCGCGCGCGGCCCCTTCGCTGCCATCTTCCATTTCGCGGCGCTTTCCTTGGTCGGCGAAAGCATGGCCGATCCGCTGCGCTATTTCCGCGAGAATGTCGGCAATGGGATCGCCTTGATCGGGGATGCGATCGGCCATGGCGTCAACCGCTTCGTGCTCTCCTCGACCGCCAATCTGTTCGGCGGCGACGTCGAAATCCCGATCACCGAGCAGGCGGCGCTGTTGCCGTCCTCCCCCTATGGCGAAAGCAAATTCATGCTCGAGCGGGTGCTTGCCTGGGCCGATCGGGTGCATGGCTTGAAAAGCGCCTGTCTGCGCTATTTCAACGCCGCCGGCGCCGACCCCAGCGGCCGGCTCGGCGAAGACCATGACCCTGAGACCCATCTGATCCCGCGCGCGATCGATGCCGCGCTCGGCCGGGCGCCGGAGCTGGTGGTGTTCGGCACCGACCACCCTACGCCGGATGGCACCTGTGTGCGCGACTACATCCACGTGACCGACCTGGCCAGCGCTCATCTCGCGGCGCTCGCCCGGCTCGATCACGGCTCTGTTGCCTATAATCTCGGCAATGGCGCCGGCCATTCGGTACGCGAAGTCATCGCCATGGTGGAAGCGGTCAGCGGCCGGCGCGTGCCCCATCGCTTCGGGCCGCCGCGCGCCGGCGACCCGCCGACCCTGGTCGCCTCTTCCGCCCGCATCCAGGAAGAGACTGGCTGGCGGCCGCGTTTTCCGGAACTCCGCGACATCGTGCGCACCGCTTACGCGTGGCGGCTCGCGCACCCGGACGGCTACCGCTAACCAGACAGAAGTTTTTTGGTTCTTTTTTTCAAAAAAGAACCGCTTACTTCCCCTCGAACACCGGCGCGCGCCGGGCTGCCATCGCCGCCACGCCTTCGCGAAAATCCGCTGTCCTGCGCTGCCATTCCTGCTCGACGAGTTCGCGCTCGGTCGCCGCTTCGATCGCGTCGATGAGGCCGCGGCGCAGCGTCTCGCGCGTGGAGGCCACGGCGAGCGGTGCGGAAATCGCAATCTCCTCCGCGAGCGCAAGCGCCGCCGCACGCAGTTCGGCCTGCGGCACGAGCAGATCCGCAAGCCCGATCGCGGCCGCCTCCTCGCCGGGAATGCGGCGGCCGGTATAGAACATCAGCGCCGCACGCTGAGCACCGACGAGACGCGGCAGCGTCGCGGTGAGGCCGAAGCCGGGATGAAAGCCGAGCCGGGTGAAATTGGCGCAAAACCGTGCCTCGGGGCAGGCGATCCGAAAATCCGCGACCAAAGCGAGGCCGAGCCCGCCGCCCACCGCCGCGCCTTGGATCGTCGCGATGATCGGCTTTCGCGTGCGAAACAGCCGAATCGCCTCTTTGTAGAGATGCTTGGCGCCGCCCTCCTCCGCGAGGCCGGTTGCCGGGCGGCCGGCGAAATCGGCGCCAGCGCAGAAATTCTTACCAGCGGCGGCGAGCACGATGGCGCGGCAGGCGGAATCGGCATCGAACGCCTCGAAGCTCGCGCCGATATCGGCGATCAGCGTGTTGTCGAAGAAATTATTGGGCGGGCGGCGGATTTCGACGATGCCAACCCGCCCCTCAAGCCAAGCCCCGACATCGCCACGCACTACCTCGTTCATCGTGTTCTGCTTTCCTCGCTCAAGCGCTTGCCGCCGAGATAGGCGGCGCGCACATCCTCGTTATTCCATAACGCATCCGGTTTGCCGGCAACGACCAGCCGCCCGGTTTCCAGCACATAACCGCGATCGGCGATCGCGAGTGCGATGCGGGCATTTTGCTCAACAAGCAAAACCGTCGTTCCGCTCTCGCGAATACGGGCGATGATGCGAAACACCTGCTGCACGATCAGCGGCGCGAGACCGAGCGAGGGCTCATCGAGCAGCAGAAGTCGCGGCCGCGCCATCAAGCCTCGCGCCAGGGCCACCATCTGCTGCTGGCCGCCAGAGAGCATCCAGCCGAGCGTGTCGGCAAAGCGCACGAGATCGGGAAACAACGCGAACATCTCTTCCGCGTCGCGGGCGCGCGCCGCACGCGAGCTGCGGCGGTTGGAGGCACCGAGCAGGATGTTTTCGCGCACCGTGAGGCCAGGAAAAACCCGCCTTCCTTCTGGCACGTGCGCGATGCCGAGCCGCACCACGCGCTCGGCAGGCAGTCCCGAAATCGGCTGACCGGCAAAGCGGATTTCGCCACCCGTCGGAGAGAGAAGCCCCGAGATACAGCGAAGCGTGGTCGATTTTCCAGCGCCATTGGCGCCGAGCAAGGTGACGATCTCGCCTTCCGCGACGGCGAGATCGAGTCCGGATAGCGCCGTGACCGCACCGTAAGCAGCGGTGAGACCAGAAAGCTCAAGCAGCGGCATCTTCAGCCACCTCCCCGAGATAGGCGGCGACGACATCAGGATGGCGCAGCACTTCCAAAGGTGTGCCATCGGCGATGCGGCGGCCGAAATTGAGCACGCTGATGCGATCGGACACTTGTTCGACGAGATCCATATCGTGTTCGATCAGGAGAATGGTCAAACCGTGGCCGCGCAAACGGCGCAGCAGCGCGACGAGATTTTGCTTCTCCGTGAGGTTGAGGCCGGCCGCCGGCTCATCGAGTAACAGCAGGCTCGGGTTGGCGGCGAGCGCACGCGCGATTTCGACGAGACGCTGATGGCCATAGGGAAGGCTCGCGACCTGATCATGCGCGCGCGCCGCCATCCCGACGAAATCGAGCGCCGCCATCGCGCGCTCGCGCCGCGCGGCGGTATCGAGCCCGCTCCCGGCCCGGAAGCTTCCGATCAGCACATTCTCGAAAGATGTCAGTGAGTGAAACAGCCGAATATTCTGAAATGTCCGGCCGATGCCGGCAGCGGCGAGGAGATGCGGCGCAAGCCCCGTGACATCGCGCCCGCCAAGACGGATCCTTCCCGCGGTTGGGCGATAGATGCCAGAGAGCAGGTTCAGCGTCGTCGTCTTGCCAGAACCATTGGGGCCGATCAGGGCATGAACGGAGCCGCCGATGATCGCAAGGTCGACGGCATCAACCGCGCGAAGTCCGCCAAAATGCTTGGAAAGATCGGAAACTTCCAAAATCGGCGCGCCCGCGCCAGTATCGGCGCCGAGCGTGAGTGGCGCGAACTCCCCGCGCGGCAAATCCGGTGCGCGGCGGACAAGACGCGCGAAATAGCCGAAGATCCCTTGTGGCATGAAGACCATGATCAGGATGACGGCAAGGCCATAAACCGCGAGGTAGAATTGCTTGAGGAAGCGCAGCCACTCGGGGAGAAGAATGAGAAGGGCTGTGCCGATCACCGCGCCGATCGCGGCGTCCACCCCGCCAAGCAGCGCCATGGTGAGCAAAACCACCGAATCATCGAACGCGAATTGATCCGGGCTGATATAGCGAAACGCGCCGGCAAAGAGGCCGCCGCCGATCCCGCCGAGACAGGCGCTGGCGGCAAATGCGATGATTTTGATGCGGTACGTATCAATCCCGGCGACACCGGCGGCGAGTTCATTGTCGCGTACCGCCTGCATGGAGAGCCCGAGCCGGCTCGATTTCAGCCAAGCGACCAGCCCCGCGGTCACGAACAGGCAGAAAAGGCAAAGCGCGAGATAATGCTGCGATTGATCGAGGGCGAGAAAGCCGAGATGCGGCCTTGGGATATTCGAAATGCCGTCCGGCCCGTGGCTGACCCCGATCCAGTTGGTCAAAACCAGGGTGAGGATTTCCTGAAAGCTGATCGTCACCATGGCGAGGTAATGGCCGCCGAGCTTCAGCGTCGAGCCGCCGAGCACGATCCCAAAACCGAGCGCGACCACGGCGCCAAACAGCAGGGCGGCGAAAAACGCCAGCCCAAGCGTCGTCGTGCCGATCGCGACGGCGTAGGCGCCGATGCCGAAAAACGCCGCCTGCGCGATGTTGATCTGCCCGGTATAGCCGAGCACCACCGTCATGCCGAGCACCGCGATGGCATAGGTGCTCGCCTGCATCAGCAGATTCATCAGATAGCCGTTGATCGGCAAGAGAAGCGCGCAGCCCATCGCGATGACGAGAGCGATGAGCCAAAGCAGAATGTTGGTGACGCTCTTCATACCGTTCGCCTCATGCTTTCTGGGCGATTTTTTCGCCGAAAATCCCCTGCGGCCTAATCAGCAGGAAGGCGAACAGCAGGACGAACGCGAAAGCGTCCTTGTAGGGGACCGAGATATAGAAGGCCCCCAGCGTCTCGGCGACGCCGATCAACAACCCGCCGACGATCGCCCCCGGAACATCGCCGAAACCACCGATGATCGAGGCGGCAAACGCCTTGAGCGCGATCTGCGCACCGAGCCCGACCGAGACGAAGAGGATCGGCGCGACCAAAATGCCGGCGATGCCGCCGAGCACCGCCGAGTAGGTGAAGGTGAGCATGATCATGCCGGTGACGTTGATGCCGAGCAGGCTCGCCATCTCCTTGTCCTGCGACACCGCCTGCATCTTCTTGCCGATCATGGTGTGCTCGAAAAACACGTATTGCAGGAGGACGAGCGCCAGGGTGGTCGCAATGATGACGAGATATTGCGCGTCAAGAAACACCGCGCCGAAACTGATCCCGGGATAATCGGTCATGCCGGGAAGCGTCGTCGGCTCCGGGCCATAGATCGCGAGCACGAGATTGGTGATCAGGATCGAGGCGCCGATGGTCGAGATCACCACCGGCAGGAACGAACGATGGCGGAGCGGATAATAGACCCCGAGATTGAAGATCGCGCCGAAGAGCGCCATCACCACCAGGCTGATGATGATCCCGAGCCAATAGGGCAGGCCGAGATCGACGGTGGTGATCACCATGCAATAGCCGCCGAGCATGGCGAACTGGCCTTGCGCGAAATTGACGACGTTGGTTGCGCGATAAATCAACACGAAGCCGAGGGCGACCAGCGCGTAGACGGCGCCGATGCCAAGGCCGGTAAACAGCAATTGCAGGATGATCGCCATGACGTTTTGCGCTGACGAAATGCGTTATGGTGCCGGGAAATCGACGCGCTTGACGAAGACCAGCTTGCCGTTTTTGTTCTGAACAACGTTATAGCCGTGCAATCCGTCGCCGTTGGCATCGAAATCATAAGTGCCCTCCGTGCCCTTGTAGCCGCGGATGGCGAGGATCGCGGTGCGGAAAGCGGCAGGGTCGGTGGATTTCGCGGCGGTCATGGCGAGTGCTGCGATCTTGATCGCGTCATAGGTCCAGGCCGAGAATTGATCGGCCGGCGCCTTGTGCAATTTCTGATAGGCCTCGGCATAGGTTTTGGCTTCGGGGCTGGAATCGGCATTGAAATCGGCAACACCATAGGTGCCATAAAGCGCGGGTCCGGCGAGATGCAGCGCCGCGGTATCGGTGATCGAGGGCGAGCCGACCCAGGGGCTGCGAACCCCGAGCTGGCGCAATTGGCGCGCGAAAATCGCGAGATCCTGCTCGAAGGTGAAATAGCTCCCGATCACCTCCGCCCCCGATCCCTTGACCGCGAGCACGACCGGGGTGAAATCCGGCGTTTGATTGGCATAGCCTTGCGCCGTCACGACGCTCGCGCCAAGCGCCTGCAATTCGGCGGTGAGCAGCCGCGCGCCGCTCGAACCGAAGGCATCGGTCGAGGTCACCAGCGCCCATTTCTTGAGATTAAGCGTCTGCACCCCGAACGCCGCGATCACCTTAGCGGAATAGGTGTCATTGGGCCGACAGCGGAACAGCCACGGATCGCCGGTATGGGTGAGATTGGGATCGGTGCCACCGAAAAACACCGGCTTGGCCACCCGCCGCACGTCAGGGTCCATCGCGTGCACCTGCGTCGAACGGATGGAGCCGAGAAAGGCGACGATCGCGGAATCGTTGGCGAGCCGGTTGAAGGCGGAAACGACGCCGGGATTGGTGGTTTGGTCATCCTCGATGACGAGCTTCAGCGGCCGGCCGAGCACGCCGCCCGCGGCATTGACCTCGGCGACCGCCATCTCTGCGCCCCATTCGGCATAGCGCCCGGATTCCGCGGCAGCGCCGGTGAGCGGCGTCACCATGCCGATTTCGATCGGCGCCGCATCGTCGGCGCGCGCCGGGGCGGCAGCGTTGACGCCTGCGAGCAGCGCCACGATAGCGGCAAAGTGCCCGGCCATCGGCCGCCAGCGTGCCCCCCTCACCCTCACGCCGCCCGCCCGCGTTTCGTCTTGCATCGCCGCCATGGTTTCCTCCTTCGACTGAGCCGCCGCGCGCAACCCCTCTCGCGGCACGGCGGTTTTTCCTTTGGTCGCTGTTATCCCCCGCGCCGGCAAGGCTGGCAAGCCATTCCTGCCCGCCCGCGGCGCCGAGAAGCTCCCGCCTGCCGGCAAACCCTTGCGGCCAGGCGTGCGGCGCGCAAAGCTTGCAAGACGTCGCAACCGCGGCGTCATAACCGAAGGGAGGTAGGGATGGACGAAATCCCGCGCACGCGTGAACTCTCGCCAGCGGATGGCCCGCCGCGCGGCGCGGAAGCGGTGCCGGATGCGCGCGGGCTCAATCTCTACCGCGCCGACCCGATGCTCGCGCGGCTGATGACGCTCCATCTCCCGCCCGCGCTTTGCGCTCACCTCACGCCTTATTGTGACCGTCTCGGGGCGCTCGCCGGCGGCCGGCTCGATACGCTCGCGGCCGACGCCGATCGCCTTCCGCCGCGCTTACTTGCGCGCACACGCACCGGCGAGGATCGCCAAAGCATAGAAAAACACCCGAGCTATCGCGAGATGGAGCGGCTCGCCTTTGGCGAATTCGGCCTCGCCGCTCTCTCTCATCGCGCCGGCGTTTTCGGCTGGCCGACGCCGCTGCCGGCGGCGGCGAAATATGTGCTGACCTATCTCTTTGCGCAGGCCGAGTTCGGCCTTTTGTGCCCGGTCAGCATGACCGACAGCCTAACCCGCACCCTGCGTAAATTCGGCGATCCTGCCTTGGTCGAGCAGTATCTGCCGCGATTGCTGAGCCAGGATCTGGAAACCCTCGCGCAGGGCGCGATGTTCATGACGGAGCAGGGTGCGGGCTCGGATGTCGGCGCGACGGCGGTGCGCGCGGTTGCGAAAAACGATGGCTCGTGGCGGCTGTTCGGTGACAAATGGTTCTGTTCGAACGCCGATGCGGCGCTGGCGATGGTGCTCGCGCGGCCGGAGGGGGCGGCGGCGGGAACCAAGGGGCTGTCGCTCTTTCTCCTCCCCCGCGAGCGCCCTGATGGCACCCCCAACGCCTATCGCATCGTGCGGTTGAAAGACAAGCTCGGCACACGCGATATGGCGAGCGGTGAAATCCGCCTCGAAGGGGCGGAGGCGTTTCTGGTCGGCGAGCCCGGCGCCGGATTCCGCCAGATGACCGACATGATCAACAATTCTCGCCTCTCGAACGGCGTGCGCGCCGCCGGCATGATGCGCCGGGCGGTGACCGAGGCCCTCTTCCTCGCCCATCACCGCCGCGCCTTCGGCCGCCGCCTGATCGAACTTCCCCTGATGCGGCGCCAGCTTTTGAAGATTCTTCTGCCCACGGAACAAGCCCGCAGCATGATGTTCACGACAGCATCGGCGCTTTCGCGCGCCGATGCTGGCGACCAGGAAGCCTATGCCCTGCTCCGCATCCTGACGCCGCTGATCAAATTCCGCGCCTGCCGCGATGCGCGGCGGGTGACAGGGGACGCGATGGAGGTGCGCGGCGGCGCCGGCTATATCGAGGAATGGCCAGAGCCGCGGCTGGTGCGCGATGCCCATCTCGGCTCGATCTGGGAGGGCACCAGCAATATCGTCGCGCTTGACGTCATGCGCGCGGCGCGGCGCGAGGGCGCCCTCATCGCCTTGCAAAACCATATTCGGGCGGAGGTCGCGGGGTCGGGCATGACCGCGCTTCTCGCGCCGCTCGCCGGCGCGATCCGCCTCGCCGAGCGGGCCATGGCGCCAGACGGCACCCATCTCGCGCGAAGCGCCGCAACCGCGCTCTATCACGTCACCACCGCCAGTGCCTTCGCCGCCGAGGCCGCAGCCCTCGGCGACGCCTCGCGCCAGACCCTCGCCGACCTCGTGCTCCGCCATCACCTGTTGCCCCGAGATCCGCTCGCGGCCGCCGAGGAGGATACTGAAACCGCCGCGATGGCGGTGCTGCTGCCCAACCCGGCCGCGGTTGCGGCGGCGTTTTCGTGATTGTGCAGCGCAAGAGAATCACGAATTTTTTATACAAGGAATGCCTGTAAGCGCTTGAAATCTTAATCGTTGGTAAAATTAATGAGATAAATACCAGAGATAGGGGTTGCGTCTCATAGATTGCCCGTGTAGGGCGGGGGCATGCGAGGGACCGGTACAACGCTCTCCCGCCTTCCTGCTGCCCGGGCGATGCTCGCCGGGGCAGCCTTGTTCGCCAGCGCGGCGGCAAGCAAGGCGGTGGCGCAATCCGACGAAACCGCGATGGCAGTGCCGCGCTTGGCACCGCTCGGTGCCACGGAATTGGTTTTGCCGCAACCGCTCGAGACGCTCGAGGCGGCGAAAATCCGCGCGATTTTCGCGGCGCAAGCGGCCGGCGATAGCGCCGCCGCCAAGCGCCTCTGGGCGGCGTTCGGCGACGATGACGCATCGCGCGGGGCCGCGGCGCCGACCGGGCTGCGCACCGATCTGCGCGGCTACCTGCTCGCCAGCTTCTATCTCCACGCCCCCGGCCGCACCCCGCTCGCCACTCTCTCGACCTGGCTTTCCCGCCACTCCGCCCTCGCCATCGCGAGCGACATCGCTGCACTCTGCCGCCAGCGAGCCGCCGATTGCCCGGCCGCCCGCCATGTTGCCCCGCCGCCCAGCCTCGCCGCCCTCAGCGCGCCCGAGGACACCATCCCCAATCTTCCCGACCTCCGCCGCTCGCCCGCGCTGGAACGCGACATCGTGACGCGCGCCGAGAGCGGCCATTTCGATGCCGCGCTGCGTCTGATCGCCCATACCAGCGGGCTCAGCCGGGATTACGCCGCCTGGCTGCGGGCCGAGGTGGCGCAAGCGCTGTTCGCTGCCAATCGTGACCACGCCGCCCGCGATCTCGCCAGTGCGGCGCTGCAGGAAAGTGGCGGGCGGGTCGCGCTCGCCGGTTTCGCCGCTGGCCTCGCCTCCTGGCGGCTCGAGCGGATGGCAGAGGCGGCGCGATTTTTCAAGGCCGCCGCGGAGGCGCCGCTCACCGCGCCGGGCCTGCGCGCGGCCGCCTTGTTCTGGGCGGCACGCGCCCATTTCGCCGCCGGCGACGCCGAAGGCGGCCACCTCTGGCTGCAGCGCGCCAGCGCCGAGGCCAACACGTTTTATGGCTTGCTCGCCCGCCGCCGGCTCGGCTTGCCGCTGATCCACGATGACCTGTTCGCCGACGAAGTCCTCGGCGAGGGCGATATCGCCGCGGTCGCGGCCACCGCCGAAGGGTTGCGCGCTTTCGCGCTTCTCCAGGTCGGGCAGACGCGCTGGGCGGAAGCAGAACTACGCCAGCTCGCGGCAAAAGCCGAGACCGCGCCCGATCTTCGCCGCGCCGTCGCCCTGGTTGCGCGCGAGGCTGGGCTTTCGCGTCTTGCCGACGAGATCGCAGCAAGCGTCCGCGGCGATGACGGGCTCGGCGCCGAACCGATGCCGCATCTCGTGCCACGCGGCGGGTTTCAGGTCGCGCCGGCGCTGGTCTATGCGCTGGCACGCATCGAATCGCATTTCGATCCGGCCGCTATTTCGCCGACCGGGGCGCGCGGGCTGCTGCAGATCATGCCAGTGACCGCGAGCTATTTGGTCAATGACCCCTCGCTCGCCGGCGCGCGCCAGAAGCGTTTGCACGATCCCGCCGTCAATCTCGATATCGGCCAGCGCTATCTCCTCTATCTCGCGCGCCAGAGTGCCGTCGACGGGGATCTCCTGCGCTTGCTGTGCGCCTATAACGCCGGGCCGGGCAATGTCTTGGCGTGGGCCGGAACGGTGCGTGACGGCGATGATCCACTGCTCTTCATCGAGGCGGTGCCGAACCGTGAGACGCGCACCTATCTGCATCGCGCGCTCGCCTATGCCTGGCTTTATGCCGCGCGGCTCGCGGTTTCGCCGCCGGGTCTTGCGGCACTCGCCGAAGGCCGCTTTCCTCGCGTGCGGAGTTTCGATACCCTGTCGACAGGCGCGTCGGAGACGCCCCCGCTTTTGCTCCACTGAACGGCGTCGGGCCCGAGATCGCCGCCGGCCAGTGGCCGGGCGGCAATTTTCCGGTGCGATTGGGCCCATTCTGATCGTGGAGAAAAACGATGGCGCGTATTGATGAAACCCGTGCCTTCCTCGCCGTCAACAT
Source organism: Acidibrevibacterium sp. (assembly GCF_049965395.1). Lineage (NCBI taxonomy): Bacteria > Pseudomonadati > Pseudomonadota > Alphaproteobacteria > Acetobacterales > Acetobacteraceae > Acidibrevibacterium > Acidibrevibacterium sp. The sequence continues at coordinate 15,028 of NZ_JBMFWJ010000017.1, read as the reverse complement.
CGCTGTCCTCACCGTCTCTGACAGCCGCACGCTGGCCAACGACACCTCCGGCGACACGCTGGCCGCGCGCATCACCGAGGCCGGGCACCATCTCGCCGCGCGCGATCTGGTGCGCGACGATGCCACACTGATCGCGGCGAAACTCGCGGCCTGGATCGCAGACCCGGCCATCGATGTCGTCATCACCACCGGCGGCACGGGTCTGACCGGGCGCGATGTGACGCCGGAAGCATTCGAGCGGGTGCTCGAGAAACGCATCGAAGGTTTCGGCGAATTGTTTCGCATGCTGAGCTATCAGAAGATCGGCACCTCGACCATGCAATCGCGCGCGATCGGCGGTGTTGCTGGCGGTACCTATCTCTTTGCCCTGCCCGGTAGTCCCGGCGCGGTCAAGGATGGTTGGGACGAGATCCTGCGCTGGCAGCTCGATGCGCGGCATCGGCCCTGCAATCTCGTCGAGCTGATGCCACGTTTGATGGAACATGTCGGGCCGGTTGCCGTATAGCATGTCCCGCCCATCGCCTCGCACACCACCCGGACGCCGCGCCGACTATCGCCATTTCGAGGAAATCACCACGCGCTGGCACGACAATGACATTTACGGTCATGTCAACAACGTCGTCTATTACGCTTGGTTCGATAGCGCGGTGAATGGGTTTCTCGTCCGGCGCCGCCTGCTTTCGCCCAGCGAGAGCCCGATCGTTGGCATCGTTGCAGAAAATTCCTGCCGCTATCATGCTTCCATCAGTTTTCCAGAAAAAATCAGCGTCGGCATCCGCGTCGCCCATCTCGGCACCAGCGCGGTGCGCTATGAACTCGGTATTTTTCGCGAGCGTGACGAAAATGCTGCGGCAGAGGGGCATTTCGTCCATGTCTATGTCGCGCGCGCAACCATGCGGCCAATCGCGATGCCGGAGGCGGTGCGCGCGGCGCTCACCGATCTCCTCGTCGAAACCTGAAAAGCGGAGGAATTTTCAATGGATCTCGGATTGCGCGGCAAGACCGCCATCGTCTGTGCGGCAAGCAAAGGTCTCGGGCGCGCCGTGGCTTTGGCGTTGGCGCGCGAAGGTGTGGCGCTGGTCATCAACGCCCGCGGGAAAGAGGCCCTCGCCGCCACCGCTGAGGAGATCCGGGCTGCGACTGGCGTTTCCGTCCAAGCGATCGCCGCCGACATCACGACAGAGTCCGGCCGCGCCGCCGTGCTTGCGGCGGCACCGGCGCCCGATATCCTAATCAACAATGCCGGCGGCCCACCGGCGGGGCGTTTCGATACGCTGACGCCGGCGCAGTGGCACGCAGCGCTCGAGGCAAACATGCTGACGCCGATTGCGCTGATCCAAGCGGTGATCCCGGGGATGCGGGCGCGGCGCTTCGGGCGCATCGTCAACATCACCTCGGCATCGGTGAAATCGCCGATTCCGAGCCTCGGCCTCAGCAACGGCGCTCGCGCCGGGCTCACCGGCTTCGTCGCCGGCATCGCACGGGAGGTCGCGCGCGACAACGTCATCATCAACAATCTTCTCCCCGGGCCGTTCCTCACCGACCGGCTGCGCGAGAACATGCGCGCCGCGGCCGAGAGCGCGCAGCGCAGCGTCGATGAGGAAATCGCGCTGCGCGGCAAGGCCAACCCCACCGGGCGGGTCGGCGACCCCGCCGAATTCGGCGCCGCCTGCGCATTCCTGTGCAGTGCGCATGTGGGGTTCATCGTCGGACAAAATCTTCTCATCGACGGCGGTGCCTTCAACGCGACGCTCGGCTGAAAGACGCGCGAGCACATGGATTGGCCGGCGCGTATCGAAAGCTATGTGCGGCTCACCAAGTTTCCGCGCAGCCTCTTCGTCGCTGAGGACGGGCGCGTCGTCGGCACCTGGATCATGGGCAATGATTATCGCGTGCGATCGGGCTATTATGGCGGCTATCCGGCCGGCTATCTGCGGCGCGTCGCGGCCTTGTTTCCCGATCGCCGCAAGGTGTTGCACGTGTTTTCCGGCGCGGTCGATCTTGGCGCGATGCCGGGCGATACGGTCGATTGTAACCCGTCGCTGTCGCCGACCTTCGTTGCCGACGCGCATGATCTCTCGGCGGTGCCGCTCGCCGACTATGATTTGATCCTCGCCGACCCGCCCTACAGCATTGAAGATGCCGAGCGCTATCGGACGACGATGGTCAAGCGCAACGTCGTCCTGCGCTCGCTCGCCGCTGGCGCCGCGTCTGGCACGCGGGTGGTGTGGCTCGATCAGGTGCTGCCGATGTATCGCAAGGCCGAGTGGGACATCGAAGCGGTGGTCGGCATCGTGAAATCGACCAATCACCGGTTCCGGGTGATGACGATCTTCCGCCGCCGCGCGCAGGCGGAAAGAGGCTTCGACAACGGCGCCGATCGGGAGTAAAGAGACGGAAATAACCCTGTAATGACCCTGCTCCCATGATCCTGCTTATCGACAATTACGACAGCTTCACCTTCAACCTCGTCCATTTCCTCGGCGATCTCGGGGCGGTGTGCGATGTGCGCCGCAACGACACCTTGAGCGTCGCCGCGGCACTCGCGCTCGGGGCGGAGGCGGTGGTGATCTCGCCCGGCCCCTGCACCCCGAACGAAGCCGGGATCTGCGTCGAGCTGATCCGCGCCGCGCCGGCCGATCTGCCCATTCTCGGCGTCTGCCTCGGCCATCAGGCGATCGGGCAGGCCTTTGGCGCAACGGTTGCGCGCGCGCCGGTGCCGATGCATGGCAAGGTCAGCCAGATTTCCCATGACGGGCGCGGCGTGTTCGCCGGCCTCCCCAACCCCTTCGCCGCGACCCGCTATCACAGTCTGATGGTCGCAGAACAAACCCTGCCGCCGGTCTTGGCCGCGACCGCCCAGAGTGAAGACGGTGTGCTGATGGGAATCCGCCACCGCGAGCGGCCGGTCTTTGGGGTGCAGTTCCATCCCGAGAGCATCGCAAGCCAAGGCGGACACGAGATCCTCGGCAATTTCCTCGCGATCGCCCGCAGCCGTGGCGCGCCGGCCCGCGCCGCCTGAATGTCCCCCGCCTGAATGTCCCCCGCCTGAATGTCCGAGGCCTGAATGAGCGGCGATCTGAAGCCGGTGCTCGCCCGGCTTGCGCGCGGCGAGACCCTGTCGGAGGCGGAGGCGGAGGCGGCGTTTGGCATCATCATGGCCGGCGAGGCGACCCCGGCGCAGATCGCCGGTCTCGTCATGGCGATGCGGGTGCGCGGCGAGACGGTGGCGGAACTGCGCGGTGCGGCGCGCGCGATGCGGGCGCGGATGCTGCGCGTCCCCGCCCCGGAGGATGCGATCGATGTCTGCGGCACCGGCGGCGATGGCGCCGGCACGCTCAATGTCTCAACGGCGGTGGCGTTGGTGCTGGCAGGAATCGGGGTTCCAGTCGCCAAACACGGCAACCGCGCGCTCAGTTCCAAAAGCGGCGGCGCCGACGTGCTCGCGGCGGTCGGGGTCAATGTCGATGTCGCGTCGACCCGCTTGCCGGCGATTCTGCGCGAGGCCGGCTGCATGTTCCTGTTCGCGCCGAACCATCACGCGGCACTCCGCCACGCCGCCGGGCCGCGCGTCGAACTCGGCATCCGCACCATTTTCAACCTGCTCGGCCCGATGGCCAATCCCGCCTCGGTGCGGCGGCAATTGATCGGTGTCTATGACCCGATCTGGACGCGGCCGATGGCGGAAGCCCTCGGCGGGCTCGGCGCCGAACGGGTTTGGGTAGCGCATGGCGCCGGGCTCGACGAATTGACGCTGGCCGGGGAAAACCGCGTCACCGCGTTCGAAAACGGCGGATTACGCGACTTCACCCTCACCGCCGCCGATGCCGGTCTCACCCCGGCCCCGGTTGCGGCCATCCGAGGGGGCGATGCCGCCGCCAACGCCGCCGCCCTGGAGGCGTTGCTGGCGGGGGCGGCCGGCGCCTATCGCGACACTGTGCTGTTCAACGCCGCCGCAGCGCTGATCGTCGCCGGGCGGGAAACCACGCTTTCCGCCGGGGTCGCCGCCGCCGCCGCGGCGATCGATGACGGGCGGGCCGCCACCGCACTCCAGCGGCTGCGACGCGCGAGCCACGAGAGCGCTTGACCGGTGCATGACGGTTTGCGACGGATGCCCAGCGAGGAGATATCATGACCGCTGTTCCCGCCCTTGATGGCACCGACATTCTGGCGCTGATCTGCGCCCAAACCCGCGCCGAAACCGCCCGCCGGCGCGAGGAAACCCCGATCGAGGCGCTGAAAGCGCGCATTGCCGCGGCCAGGCCGCCGCGCGGCTTCGGCCGCGCGCTCAAGGCGAAAATCGCCACCGGCGGCTTCGGTCTGGTCGCCGAGATCAAGAAAGCCTCGCCCTCGGGCGGGCTGATCCGCGCCGATTTCTCGCCCCCCGATCTCGCCCGCGCCTATGCCGCGGGCGGCGCGACCTGCCTTTCGGTGCTCACCGACGCCCCCCATTTCCAGGGATCGCCAGACGATCTCATCGCCGCCCGCGCGGCGGTCGATCTCCCGGTTCTGCGCAAGGATTTCATCCTCGAGCCCTGGCAGGTGTATGAAAGCCGGGCGATGGGGGCGGATTGCATCCTCCTCATCATGGCGGCGCTCACCGATCAGGAGGCGCGCGACCTCGAAGCCCTCGCCCGCTCGCTCGACATGGACGTCCTCGCCGAGGTTCATGATGAGGCCGAACTCGATCGCGCCCTTGGGCTTGCGACCAATCTGATCGGCATCAACAACCGCAATCTCAAGACGCTCGCAACCACCCTCGACACCGCGCGCGCGCTCGCCCCGCGCATTCCGCCGGATCGCTTCCCGATCGCCGAAAGCGGCATCAAGAGCCATGCCGACCTTCTTGGCCTCTCTCACGACGCAGGCGTTCACTGCTTTCTCGTCGGCGAACACTTGATGCGCCAGCTCGACGTTGCCTCCGCCACCCGGACGCTGCTCGGCACGCCGGCATGACCGCCGAATTCAGCCATTTCGATGAAAGCGGCCAGGCGGTGATGGTCGATGTCTCGGCCAAGCCGATCACCGCGCGCCGTGCGACCGCCCGCGCCCGGGTGGTGATGGCCGCCGCAACCCTCGCCCTGATCGAAGCCGGCGGCGCCAAAAAGGGCGACGTGCTCGGAGTTGCGCGGCTCGCCGGCATCATGGCCGCCAAGCGTACCGCCGATCTTATTCCACTCTGCCACCCGCTGCCGCTCGATTCGGTGACGGTCGATCTGATCGCCGCGCCGCCGGATGCGGTCGAGATTACCGCAACCGTGCGCACCACCGGGCGCACCGGGGTTGAGATGGAGGCGCTGACGGCGGCCAGTGTGGCTGCGCTCACGGTCTATGACATGTGCAAATCGGTCGATCGCGGCATGCGTATCGAGGCGTTGCGCCTGGTCGCCAAATCCGGCGGCAAGTCTGGTGATTTCGCGCAAGCCTGAGGCAGCGATGATCAGCATCGAAGACGCCCGCACCCGCATCCTTGCCGCCTTCGCCCCGGTCGGCGCCGAGACGGTGGCTCTTGCCGAGGCGTGCGGGCGGATCACCGCGGCCGCGGTGATCGCGCGCCGGACCCAACCGCCGGCCGATGTCTCGGCGATGGACGGCTATGCCGTCCGCGCCGAGGACGCGCGCGATGGCGCTACCCTTCGCGTGATCGGCAGTGCCCCGGCCGGTCATCCCTTCGCCGGGCGCATCGGCGCCGGCGAAACGGTGCGGATTTTTACCGGCAGCATCCTCCCCGAAGGCGCCGATGCCGTGCTGCTGCAAGAAGATGCGGAGGCCGAGGGCGAGACCGTGCGGGTGCGCGAGAGCGTCCTGCCGGGCCGGCATATTCGCCGCATGGGCGAGGATTTCGCGCGCGATGAGCCGATCATCGCCGCCGGGCGGCGGCTTTCGCCGCGCGATATCGGCCTTGCCGCAGCCGCCAATCATCCCTGGCTCCAGGTTCATCGCCGCCCGCGTGTCGCGGTGCTCGCGACCGGGGATGAAATCGCACTGCCCGGCGAGCCGATTCCCCAAGGCGGGATCGTCAGCTCGAACGCCCATGCGCTGGCGGCAATGCTCACCTCGCTCGGCGCTGTCGCGAGCGTTTTGCCGATCGCGGCAGACGATCCCGACGCCATTGCCCACGCAGCGGATGCCGCCCGTGGCTTCGATCTGTTGCTCACGACCGGCGGCGCCAGTGTCGGCGCGCATGATCTGGTGCAGGCGGGTCTCGCGCGGCGGGGTCTCGCGGTCGATTTCTGGAAGATCGCGATGCGGCCGGGCAAGCCGCTGATGTTCGGGCGCCTCGGTGAGATGCCGGTGCTCGGCCTGCCCGGCAACCCGGTCGCGGCGTTCGTCTGCGGCCTGCTGTTCGTCCGCCCGGCGGTGCTGCGGCTGGCCGGCCTTGCGGGCGCGCCGCTTGCAACCCTGACGGCGACGACCGCAACCCCGCTTGCCGCCAATGACCGCCGTTTCGACTTTCTCCGCGCCCGCCTTATCGAGGACGAGGGCGGAAATCTGGTCGCCGAGGCGTTCGCGGTTCAGGATTCGGCGATGCAGGCGGTGCTCGCGCGGGCCGACGCGCTCATCCTCCGCCCGCCTTTCGCCCCGGCGCTGGCGGCCGGCGCCGCCGTCGAGATCATTCGCTTCGATCGCCTCGGTCTCTGATCCGCCATGTCATACATGTGTCACGGCGTGGTAAAATTCCGATCTCTGTCATCATAGTTTCTTTGACGTCATCATAGTTTCACTGGCAGAGACTCTCCGGCATGGCGTAACGAGACCGCCATGACAAACATCATGGCGCTTCCCGCTTATCGCAGCGTCTTCCTCTCTGACACCCATCTCGGTACCAAGGAGTGCCGCGCCGATTTCCTTGCTGATTTTCTCCGCCGCGTCTCCGCCGAGCATTTCTATCTGGTGGGAGACATCATCGATGGCTGGCGGCTGCGGCGCGGCTGGCACTGGGACCGGCATCATGACGCGGTCTTGACGGAGATCCTTCGCCACGCCCGTTCGGGCGCCAAAGTCACCTATATCGCCGGCAATCACGACGAGGCGCTGCGGCGCTTCCTGCCGCTCGGGCTTGAGGTCGTCGGGATCGCGCTCGCCGACGAGGCCGCGCATACCACCGCCGATGGCCGCCGTCTGCTGGTTTTGCATGGCGATCACTTCGATTCGGTGGTGTGCTATGCCCGCTTTCTCGCGTTACTCGGCGATGGCGCGTACAGCCTCGCGCTCTGGCTCAACCGCTATTTCAACCTCGCCCGCGCCCGGTTCGGCTATCCCTATTGGTCGCTCTCGGCCTATCTCAAGCGCCGGGTCAAAGAGGCGGTGAAAGCGATCGACCGTTTCGAGGTGGCGCTTGCCGCCGATGCCGCGCGGCGCGGCTTCGATGGCGTGGTCTGCGGCCATATCCACCACGCCGAAATGCGCGAGGTCGGCGGCAAGCTCTATCTCAACGCCGGGGACTGGGTGGAAAGCTGCACCGCCCTCGTCGAGCATCGCGACGGGCGCTTGGAACTGCTCGATTGGGCGGCGATCAACGGGCTTTCCTTCCTCGCCCGGCGAGATGCGGCGCTGAATGCCGCCACCGCCTGAGATCGCTCCGGCGCCGCGACGGATCGCCATCGTCAGCGATGCCTGGCATCCGCAAATCAACGGCGTCGTCCGCACTCTCGCCATGGTCGCGGCCGAGCTGCGCGCTGCCGGCCATCAGGTGTTGGTGATCGGACCCGACCGGTTTCGTACCATGCCTTGTCCGTTCTATCCGGAAATCCGGCTCGCCCTCTGGCCGCGCCGGCGTCTTGCCGGGCTGCTTGCCGCATTCGCCCCCGATTCGCTCCATATCGCGACCGAAGGGCCGCTCGGCCTTGCCGCGTCCGCCCTCGCCCGCCGCGCCGGCTGGGCCTTCACCACCGCCTATCACACGCATTTCCCCGATTATCTCGCCGCGCGCCTGCGGCTGCCGCGCGCCCTCACCTATCGCTGGCTGCGGCGCTTTCACGGGCGCAGCGTCAGCGTGATGGTCGCAACGAGCGGGCTCGCGGCGGAACTCGCAGCGCGCGGCTTTGACAACACGGTTTTGTGGTCGCGCGGCGTCGATCTCGCGCTGTTTCACCCCGGCAACGCCGCGCCTTTGCCCCATCCGCGGCCGATTTTCCTCTCGGTCGGACGGCTCGCGGTCGAGAAAAACCTTCCCGCCTTCCTCGGCCTCGATCTGCCGGGAAGCAAACTCGTGATCGGCGACGGCCCGGCGCGGGCCGCGTTGCAGCGCGCCTATCCCGCGGCGCATTTTCTCGGGGCGTTGCAGGGCGAAGCACTCGCCCAGGCCTACGCGAGCAGCGATGTCTTCGTTTTCCCAAGCGAGACCGACACGTTCGGCCTCGTGCTCCTCGAAGCGCTGGCTTCGGGGCTGCCAGTCGCGGCGTTTCCCGCCGCCGCCCCGCGCGCCGTGCTCGGCCAAGCCGTGCAGGGCGGAACCGCGCCGCCGGTCGGCGTGCTCGATCGTGATCTCGCTGCCGCGGCACACGCCGCCCTTTCGCTTGATCGCAGCGCTTGCCGGCGCTTTGCGGAAGCGTTTTCCTGGGCCGCCGCGGCGCGGCAATTCCTCGCCAATCTGGTGCCGCTCCAGCCGCCGCTTGCGCACGCCTCAGCACCGATCCTCGCTGCAACCCAACCTCCCCTCTCTGTCCCCACCCCGCGTATCAAGGAGAGCGTCCCATGCTGATCAGCTTCGTCGTGCCCGCCTATAACGAAGAAGCTCTGCTCGCCGACACCCTCGCCGTGATCCAAGGCGAAATCGCGCGCGAGGGGCTGATCCTCGGGGAAGAGGCGGAAATCATCGTCGTCGACAATGCCAGCACCGATCAAACCGGCGCCATCGCCCGCATGACCCCTGGCGTCGTGGTGGTGGAGGAGCCGCGCAAGGGCCTGGTGCAGGCGCGATTTGCCGGGTTTGTCCGGAGTTCCGGCGCGCTGGTCGCCAATATCGATGCCGATACCCACCTTCCCGCCGGTTGGCTTGCGCGAGTGCGCGCCGAATTCGCCAAAGATGCGCGGCTCGTCGCCCTCAGCGGCCCTTATCTTTATCGCGACCTCTCGCCCGGGGTGCAGCGCGTGGTCGGGTTCTATTACCGCATCGCCTATGCCGCCTATCTCGTCAATCACTACGTGCTCAGGGTCGGCGCGATGCTGCAGGGCGGCAATTTCGTCGTCCGGCGTGAGGCGATGGCGCGGCTCGGCGCCGCCAATGACCGTTTTCGCTTTTATGGCGAAGATACCGATCTCGCGCGCCGTTTGAGCCGCTTCGGGCGGGTGAAATTCACCTTCGCGCTGCCCGCCTATTCCTCCGGCCGGCGCCTCAAGGGCGAGGGGGTGGTGACCATCGGGCTACGCTATTCGCTCAATTTTTTCTGGGCGACCTTCCTCAAAAAGCCGTTCACCGAGGAATGGCGGGATATTCGCGAGCCGCGCGAAGAAAATGCCTGAATACGCCCGGGCGCCGGCCGATCACGCCGGCGCCCGCGGCCGATTGCTTCACCCGGGTTGCTTGCCGCTCTTCGCCGGCGCCGCAAGCGGCAGCGGCACCCAGCGCAAGCCATCCTGCCCCTGGATCAGCAGCAGCACCATCTTGCGGTTCTGCTTGCGTGCCCGCTCGACCCGGGCCTCGATATCGGCGGGGCCGTTCACGTCCTCCTGCTGCACTTGCATGATGACATCACCGGGCCGGAGGCCGCGTTCGGCAGCCGCGCTGTCGGCGCCGACATCGGTGATGACGACGCCCTTCTGATCGGCGTTGAGCTGGAATTTCTCCCGCATCTCGGGCGTGATCGGCGCCACCTTGAGGCCGAGCCCCGAGATCGCGACCGGCGCCGCGGCCGGCGGCGTCGCCGGAGTGGTGAGCGCCGCCGGTTTGCTGTCATCTTCCGGCATTTCTGCGATCCGCGCCGAGACCGTGACCTCCTTGCCATCACGCCAAAGCACGAGCGGCACCTCCGTCCCGATCGCCGTCTCCGCCACCATGCGCGGCAGATTGTGCAATTCCTTCACGTCCTGATTGTTGAATTTCAGGATGATATCGCCGTTCTTGATCTGCGCCTTGTCGGCCGGGCCGCCATCGGTGACGCCGGCGACCATGACGCCGCGCGGCTCCTTCAAGCCGAGGCTCTCGGCGATATCAGGGGTGACCTGCTGGATACGCACGCCAAGCCAACCACGCCGCGGCTTGCCGTATTTCAGCAATTGCGCGACCACGGTTTTCGCCATGTTGGAGGGGATGGCAAAGCCAATGCCGATCGAGCCCCCGGAGGGCGAATAGATCGCAGTGTTGATGCCGATCACCTCGCCGTTCATATTAAAGAGCGGGCCGCCGGAATTGCCGCGATTGATCGGCGCGTCGGTCTGGATGAAATCGTCATACGGCCCCTGGCGGATATCACGCCCGCGCGCCGAGACGATCCCCGCCGTCACCGTCCCGCCGAGCCCGAACGGATTGCCGATCGCAAGCACCCAGTCACCCACCCGCATCGCCGAGGAATCGCCGAAAGCGAGCGCGTGCAAAGGCTTTTCCGGCTTGACCTGAAGGACGGCGATGTCGGTGCGGTCGTCGCGCCCGACCAGCTTGGCCTTCATCGAGGTGCCGTCCTGCAAGGTGACGGTGATTTCGTCCGCCCCGTCGATCACGTGGTTATTGGTGACGATGATGCCGGAGCTGTCGACCACGAAGCCCGAGCCCAGGCTCTGCATCTTGCGCATCGGCCCCGGCCCTTCGTCGGGCCCGCCACCTTGTCCGCCAGGACGGTTCTTTTCCATGAAATCATGGAAAAACTGCTCGAACGGCGAGCCTGGCGGGAATACCGGCATCTCCGGCAGATTGCCGGCCCGCGCCTGCACGCTCTGGCTGCTCGAAACATTGACGACGCCGGGCAGGAGATCGGCGGCGAGATCGGCGAAGCTCGCCGGCGCCTCACGCGCCGCGGCCGGGGTGAGGGCGGGCAAAGTGGCGAAAGCGGCGAGCACGCTGGCAAACGCAACGGCGCGCAGGCGGCGGATGGGGGCGTTGGTCATGAAAATCCTGTCCTCTCGAGGCTCTCGGCAAAATTGGTCTCGAACCGGCATTCGCGCAAGCGCCCCCGTCAGGGCGCTTGCGGCACTTGGCGCAGATAACGGAAGAAATCCGCCTCCGGGCTCAGGATCAACCGGCTTTGCCCACCCGCGAGCCCGTCGCGGTAAGCCGCCAGCGTCCGCCAGATCGCAAAAAATTGCGGATCCTGCTGATAGGCGCCGGCATAGAGGGCGATGGTTTTCTGCTCGCCCTCGCCGCGCAAGCGCTCGGCCTCGCCGCGGGCATCGGCGAGCAGAACCGTCCGCTCGCGCTCGGCATTGGCGCGGATCTTCGCGGCCGCCTCCGCCCCCTCGGCGCGCGCCTGCTTGGCCACCCGCTCGCGCTCGGACTGCATGCGCGAGAGAATCGCCTGCGTGTTCTCCGCCGGCAGATCGGCGCGGCGGATGCGCACATCCTCGATCACGATGCCAAAGCCGGCCATCTCGCCGTTCGCTTGGCGGCGGATTTCGCGCATGATCCGATCGCGATCGGCCGAAAGCACGCCGAGCAGCGTCTCGCCGCCCAGTACTCGGCGGAGACTGCCGGAAACCACGGCATCGAGCCGGGCGCGGATCGCCTCCTCGCTCGGCCCCACGGCCTGGTAGTAATGCAGCGGATCGGTGATCCGATAGCGCGTGAAGCTATCGACGATGAGGCGGCGCTGATCGCCGAGAATGACCTCTTCGCCGGCCATTTCGTCGTCGAGCAAACGGCGGTCGAACAAGATCACCGTCTGCACCAGCGGCAGGCGGGCGTGCAGCCCTGGGATGGTGATCAGCGCGCGCGGCTCGCCGAGCTGGACAAGCAGCGCCTGCGCCGTCTGCGGCACGGTAAAGAAGGTCGCATCGGCGCCGATCGCAAGCACGATCAGCACAGCGATGAGGGCGAGAAACCCAGGTCTCATGGCTTTTCCCCCGCCGCCGCGTCACCCTTGGCGGCATCGTGCCGATCGAGCGAAAGCAACGGCAGGACGCCCTTGATCGCGGGGTCGATCACCGTGACATGGCCTTTTTCCATCACCGCCTGCATGGTTTCGATATAGAGGCGGGCAAGCGTGATGTCTTTCGCAGCGCGATAGGCCGCGAGCACGCTCGCGAAACGCTGTGCCGCGCCACCCGCCTCGGCGATCGCCGCCTGGCGGGCGCCATCGGCCTCGGCGACGATCCGCGCCGCCTCGCCGCGGGCGCGCGGGACGATGTCGTTGTGGTAGGCCTCGGCTTCGTTGCGCATCCGCTCGGCATCAGTATTGGCACGCTGGACGTCGCGGAAACTGTCGATCACCGCCGGCGGTGGATCGACTTTTTGCAACTGCACCTGGGTAATCTCGATGCCGGAGCCGTACTCGTCCAAAATCGCCTGCGCGCCCTTTTGCACCGCCTCCTCGATGGCGCCGCGCGCGCCGGTCAAGGCCGGCTGGATCGGCGTCCGCCCGATCACTTCGCGCATGACGCTTTCGGCGACGGATTTCACCGTGCCGGCGGGATGGCGGATGTTGAAGAGATAATCCGGCGCGCTGCGGATGCGCCAGAAGACGGTGAAATCGATATCGATGATGTTTTCGTCGCCGGTGAGCATCAGGCTCTCCTCGGTGACGTCGCGACCCTCATTCTCGGCGGCGAGATTGGCGCGATAGCCGATCTCGATCCGGTTGATGCGTGTCACCGCGGGACGCAGCACACTCTCGATCGGCCATGGGAGATGATAGCTAAGGCCCGGCGGGACCAAGCGGGCGAAGGCACCGAAGCGCAGCACCACCCCTTCCTCGTCGGGCTGGACACGGAACAGGCCGCTCGCGAACCAGAGCAACACCAGCACCAGCGCCGCCGCGAGCCACAGCCTTGATGCCCGCCAGGCCTCGCCGCCACCCCCCGATCCGCCGCCCTGCCCGCCGTTACCACGCCCTCCCGTGATGCCCCCGAACAGGCGCCGCGCGCGCGCGATCAGCGCCGCGAGGTCGGGCGGCAAGCCGTTGCCCCAGGGCGGCTCTGGCCGCCTGCCGGGCCGCGGCGATCCCCACGGCCCCTGCCCCCCCGGGCCGCCGCCTTGTCCACCATTATGCCAGGACATGCCAGAGATGCTCCTTCAAATGCCGCGGCCAGAGAAATTACGGCCAGGAAATTTCATGCGCGTGGGTCATTGGCGTTCAGACCACAGTCGAGGATAAGCTACACGAGCTGGCCCGGCGGCCGCGAGGCCGCGGCGCATAATGACCGGACGAAAAAGGTTTGCAAGCCGATGCCCCAACCCACGCCAGAACAGCTCCGCGCCGCCCTCGCGACCCTCGCCGACCCCGCCTCGGGGCGCGATCTCGTCAGCGCCGGGCGGATCGACAGTCTCCAGGTCAAAGACGGGCTGGTGCAGGTCGCGCTCCGCGTGCGGCGGGAGGAGGCCGCGGCGATGGAGCCGGTGCGCCGCCAAGCCGAGGCCCTGCTCGCCGGCCAAGACGGGGTCCGGAACGCAACCGTTATCCTCACCGCCCATCGCGACACGCCGGCCCAGACACCGCCCCAAGGGCACGCGCGCGGGCATGCGCACGGGCATGCGCACGGCGACCCGCGCCAGCAGCCGAAACTGCTCACCGCGGTCGGTGCGGTGATCGCTGTCGCCTCGGGCAAGGGGGGGGTCGGAAAATCGACCGTCGCCACCAACCTCGCGGTGGCGCTCGCCGGGCGCGGCCTCGCGGTCGGGCTGCTGGATGCCGATATCTATGGCCCAAGTCTGCCGCACATGCTCGGCGTCACCCGCCGGCCGGAGGTGCGCGACGATAAGATGCTGCCAATCAAGGTCTGGGGCCTGGCAGCGATGTCGATCGGCTTCATCACCGACCCCGATACCGCGATGATCTGGCGCGGCCCGATGGTGATGGGCGCCTTGCAACAATTGATGGAACAGGTCGCTTGGGGCAAGCTCGACGTCATGGTGATCGACCTGCCGCCCGGCACCGGCGATGCGCAACTGACCCTCGCCCAGCGCGTTTCCCTCGCCGGCGCGGTGATCGTCTCGACGCCCCAGGACGTGGCGCTGGCCGACGCGCGGCGCGGGGTCAAAATGTTCGAGACGGTGGGGGTGAAGATCCTCGGCCTCGTCGAAAACATGAGCTTTTTCTGCTGCCCCGAATGCGGCCACCGCACCGAAATATTCGGCCACGGTGGCGCCCGCGCCGAGGCCGCGCGGCTCGGCGTGCCCTTCCTGGGCGAAATCCCGCTGCTCGCCGGCGTGCGCGAAAGCAGCGATTCCGGCACCCCGATCGTCATCAGCGCCCCCGAAAACCCCGCCGCGGCGGCATTCCAGGCGCTTGCCGCTTCAGTCCAGAAAGCGATTGGGCGTTAGAACCTGACTCGAATTTTAAATCTGACCGGCTTTCGCCCTTGCCAGCCTTCGCATGAGAAGGAAAGCCAAGGCCAATTGCACGCGAGAGCGGATTCGATAGTCGCCTCGAAGGCTGCGCGCTGGGCAGCAGCGGCGCGATCAGCGCCAACTCGGCCTCCGACATATCGCTTGAATAGCGCGCCCGAATGACTTCATACTTCGCCCGATCGGCCTCCTTCCAAGGCATCGCGAATCTCCCAAAGTTGTCGCAAACCAAGGGAATCAAAGGCCGCGAGGCCGGTCAACCAATTTTAGGTCAGGCTCTTAGAGTAAGGCAAAAACTCTTCTTTTTCTGAAGAAAAAGAAGCAAAAAGACTTTTGTCCTGAGTGGTTGGGGGACAGAGGCTGCATTATGGCTAGAAAAACACATGAACCAACATTATCGGAACTGGCGACACGCGAACTCGTTCTCGGTAATACACTCGACACGATTTGCGCAAAGCTCAGGCCGATCAGCGACGAACGCGGTCGCGTTTGGCCCAAGAATAAAGCCAAGTTACGCGATCATATTGCGTCTTTTTTGAGCAAACGTGGCTGGACGGCGGAATGGTCGGCCGACAAGTCGGCCGCCCGAATCAT
>NZ_JBMFWJ010000016.1:57260-60867 GCF_049965395.1 Acidibrevibacterium sp. | reverse complement strand
CCCCCGCCCCCGCCGCCACCGCCCTCTCCGGCGGCGACCGCGCCGGCGCCGCCGAGTCCGCCGCTGCCGCCGCCGCAGATTTCGCCGGAAGCTTTGCCCGAAACCGCGAAACCGCCGCCGGCCCCCCCGATGCCGGCGCCGCCACAACCGCAAGCGGCGAGGGTGCAACCGCCGCTGCCGGTGCCGCCCTTGCCGGCGCCGCCGCCGCAAAGTGCGACCAGCCAACCCAACCCGACCAAGAACGTCGCCCCCGAAAGCGACGCCTTGGAGGCGACGCTCGAGAAGCTGCGGGCCTTGCAGAAGCAGACGACACCGCCGAAGGCACGCGCCAACCCGCAGGCTGGCGGCGCCCCGAAGGGTGGCGGCGCGCGCGAGGGGACGGATACCAGCGCCTTGACCGCCGATCAGCGTGCCTCGATCGGTGATCACGTGCGCGAATGCTGGACCTATGACCCCGGTGCCAAGGATGCCAGCCAGTTGCAAGTGCATCTGCAGGTCGTCACCGACACCAATGGCACCGCCCGCGTTGCCCGCGTCGCCGGCAGCGATGTCGGCCGCATGAGCGACCCGGAGTTCCGCGCCTTCGCCGAACGCGCGATTCGCGCCGTTCTCGATCCGCATTGCGCCAACCTGCCGCTGCCCAAAGACATGGTCGGCCAGTCGCGGACCCTCGATTTCCGCTTTAGTCCCTGATATCCGCTCGACATCCTGAGCGAGGAGCCAGATCCATGAACCTCATCGGCAGCGACTTTCTTCCCCCGCCCGCGCTCGGCCGGCGCGGCTTGATTGGCGCCGCGGCGGCGAGCGCCTGGGCGCTTCCCGCCGCAGCCCAGCAGCCGCCAGCCGCGCCGGCGCCGGCCGGCAAGCCTGGGGCACCGAGCGCGGTGATCGACGTCAACCGTGCCCGCGCCGCGCCCATCCCGATCGCCATTCCGAGCTTTTCCGGCGGGACCAGTGCCAACCCCAATCTCGGCCGTGACATGGCGGCGGTGGTGACCGCCGACCTCGCCAATTGCGGTCTCTTCAAGCCGCTCGATCCGGCGTCGTTCATCCAGGCCGCCGCCAATATGGGCGACGTGCCGAAATGGAACGACTGGAAGGCGATCGGGGCGCAGGCGCTGGTCACCGGGCGGGTGCAATCGAGCGGCAGCCAGGTTCGCGTCGAATTCCGGCTCTGGGACGTCTTGCCCGAGCAGCAGATCCAAGGCACCGCCTATACCACCGGCGAGGCCAATTGGCGGCGGATCAGCCATATCATCGCCGATGTGATCTATTCCCGCCTGCTCGGCGAAAAAGGCTATTTCGACAGCCGGGTGATCTATATCTCCGGCACCGGGCCGCGCAATCGGCGCATCAAGCGCCTCGCCATCATGGACCAGGACGGCGCCAATAACCGGTTTCTTTCCGATGGCTCCTGGCTCGTCTTGACGCCGCGCTTTCATCCGACGCGCGACGAGATCGCTTTCATGAGTTATGCCAATAACCGCCCGCGGGTCTATATCTTCGATCTCGGCTCGGGCCGTCAGCGCATGCTCGGCGAATGGCGTGGGATGACCTTCGCGCCACGCTTCAGCCCCGACGGCAGCAAGGTCATTCTTTCGGAAACGCGGGGAAGCGGCTCGAATATCTATGTCGTCGATCTCGATGGCGGGCGCGAGACACAGCTCACCAATTCCGGCGCGATCGATACCAGCCCCTGCTACAGCCCGGACGGCAGCCAAATCGTGTTCAATTCCGATCGCGGCGGTGACCAGCAGCTCTACATGATGAACGCCGACGGCTCCAATGTCCGGCGCATCAGCTTCGGGGCGGGCCGCTACGCAACCCCGGTTTGGTCGCCGCGTGGCGACCTCATCGCCTACACGCGGCTCGGCGGCGATAGCTGGAGCATCGGTGTCATGCATCCCGATGGCAGCGGTGAGCGGATTCTCTCGCAAGGCTTCGCCGTCGAGGGGCCGACTTTCTGCCCCAATGGGCGAGTGATCATGTTCTGGCGCGAGACCCCGGCGCGCGATTCGCGCGGCAATGGCTATTCGGCGCGCCTCGTCAGCGTCGATATCACCGGGTTTAACGAGCGCGTCGCGACCACCCCGACCGACGCCACCGACCCCGCCTGGTCGCCGCTCGGCGCCTGATTTTGCAACACAGGCATGAATTTCGTAGCTATAACGG
The DNA here is from genome assembly GCF_049965395.1 of Acidibrevibacterium sp. Taxonomy (NCBI): domain Bacteria; kingdom Pseudomonadati; phylum Pseudomonadota; class Alphaproteobacteria; order Acetobacterales; family Acetobacteraceae; genus Acidibrevibacterium; species Acidibrevibacterium sp. The sequence continues at coordinate 58,695 of NZ_JBMFWJ010000016.1, read as the reverse complement.
GAAGATCGCTTGACCGCGATCGAAACGGTGGAGTATGCGGCATGAGTGTGTTCGCCGGGGTTGGTTTCGACCCTGGGGACATAATCGTTGCGCCGCGAGGCACATAGGTAATCGCTAGGCACCCAGACCCAGGGACAGAAGACAATGAATATCAAAATTCTTGGCGCCTTTGCCGCCGTTGCGCTGCTGGCGGCTTGTAACCAGACTCCCACCCCGACCACGGCGTCCACCGGCGCTGGCGCGACGGCGCCGTCCGGCCCGGTGCCCGGCAGCGAGCAGGATCTCGTCCAGAATGTCGGTGACCGCGTGTTTTACGCCTTTGACAAGTCCAACCTGAGCGACGAGGCGAAGGCGACCCTTACCCGCCAGGCCGAGTGGCTGAAGAAATACCCGCAAGTGCAGGTGCAGATCGCTGGCAATTGTGATGATCGCGGTACCGAGGAATATAACCTCGCCCTCGGCCAGCGCCGCGCCAACGCCGCGCGTGACTTCTTAGTTGCCCAGGGGATCGCCGCCTCGCGCATCACCACCATCAGCTACGGCAAAGATCGCCCGACCGCGATGGGGGATAACGAGCAGGCTTGGGCGCAGAACCGTAACGCCATCACCTCGGTTCGCTGATTTTACCGCGCGTTGCTCATGCGGTGGTAACACCGGAGATGAGCGTTTCTCGGGGGCCTGGAACGTCATCCGGTCGACGATGATTTCGGTCGGATGACGATGCCGGCGTGGGGGTGAAAAGCCCATCACGCCCCGAAGATCCGGGTGGTGGCAGGGTTTTGCCGACGTGGTCGGAAGCCATGCCAGAAAAAGCCGGCGGCCTAGGGTCCGCCGGCTTTGTTTTGAGCCGGTCTTTCGCGAGATGGTTTGATTTGATGGCCGGTTTATTTTAAATCCCGGACCCTTCCTGCAAGCAACGGGGGTAGTCGGCATGACGAGGCATTGGCTGCGCGGCGCCTTCGCGGTCGGGCTCGCTTTCGCGCCGGCCGCCGCCCACGCCCAAATGGAGAGCCGTGAGGCCATCCAATTGCAAAACGAGATTCTTGCGCTGCGCCATGATCTCGAGGCGCTGCAGAAATCCGGCGGCACCGGCGGTTCCGCGCTCGGCAGCGCGAAACACTCAGCCCCCGCCGCCTCTGCCGCCAGCAGCGATATCCTGACCCAGCTCCTCGATCGCGTCAGTCTGCTTGAGGACCAGATGCGGCAATTGCGCGGCCAGGTCGATGAGCTGAACAACCAGATGGCGCGGCAGAACGCCGATCTCAACAAGAAGATCGATGATCTCGGCTTCCGCGTCGACACGATCGAGGGCGGCAAGCATCCCGCCGCCACGGCCCCCGCGGCGCGCGACGAGGCAACGGACGATAAAATTCCGCCGAGCACGAGCCCGCCCCCGGCGCCGCTCGGCACCTTGCCGGTGCCGCCCGCGACGCCG
>NZ_JBMFWJ010000016.1:0-57160 GCF_049965395.1 Acidibrevibacterium sp. | reverse complement strand
TCGCCGGCCGCGTCGCCCGCCGTTGGGGCTGCCAAGGAGGGTGCGGCGAAACCGGCGAAACCGACCGCGGAGTCCCTTTTGCAGGACGGCCGAAACGCGTTCGTCCGCCACGACTATGCCAGCGCCGCGGATGCCGCCGAGCAGGTGCTGGCCCTCAAGGGCGGTGGGCATGCCGTCGATGCGCACTTCCTGCTCGGGGAGTCGCTCGCGGCGCAGCATCAATATCAGAAGGCGGCATTGGCCTTCGATGACACCTACAAAGCCGCGCCGACCGGCCCGCGCGCGCCAGACGCCCTGCTCGGCCTCGCAGACTCCCTGACCGCGATCAACGCCAAGCCTGCCGCCTGCGCGACGCTCGCCAAATTCGCCAAGGAATTTCCCGCCGCGCGTCAGGGTTTGCGTGATCGCGCCCAGACCCTTCGCCAGCGTGCCGCCTGCGGCTGAACGCGCCGCGCCTCCGGTCGGGGAGGAGGAATTCGCCGCTTTGATGGCGCCGCTCGGGCCGTTTGGCGCGCCGCCGCGTCTTGCGCTCGCGGTGTCTGGCGGCGCCGACAGTATGGCCCTCGCCCTGCTCGCCGCGCGCTGGGCCGAGGCGCGTTGCGGAACGGTTTTCGCGGTGATCGTCGATCATGGCTTGCGCCCCGAATCGGCGGCCGAGGCAGCTCTCGCCGGGGCGCGGCTGGCCGGGTGCGGGATTGCCGCGCGCGTGATCCGGCTCGCAGGGCTGGCGCCGGGGCCAGGCCTCTCCGCGCGGGCGCGGGTGGCGCGCTATGCCGCGCTGGTGGCGGCGGCGGCGGCCGGTGGGGCGGCCCATCTGTTGCTCGGCCATCACGCCGGCGATCAGGCGGAGACGCTCTTGATGCGGGCACTTGCGGCGAGCGGCCCGGCCGGGCTCGCCGGCATGGCGGGTTGGTCCCTCGCTGCGGGCGGCGAGATCGCGTTGCTCCGGCCGCTGCTCACCGTGGCGCCGGCGCGGCTTCGCGCCAGTGTGCACGCCGCCGGGCTTGAGTGGGTCGAGGATCCCTCCAACGCCGATCCACGGACGCTTCGCGCGCGTCTGCGCCCACTTGCCGCGATGCCGGCGCGAAGTGCGGGGCTGGCCGCCGCCGCCGCCGCCCGCAGCAAGGCGCGCGCCGCCCGCGATACCGCGATCGCCGCCGCTCTCGCCGCGCGGGCGGCGCTGTTTCCCGAAGGCTATGCCCTGCTCGCGCCCGGCGCGATCGCGCCGGACGCGCTCGCGGCTTTGGTCCGGATGATCGGTGGTCGGCCCTATCCGCCGCCGCGGCGAGCGCTTGCCGGGCTTGCGGCGTTGCTGCGCCCGGCGACACTCGCCGGCGTCCGCTTCTTGCCGGCGGGGCGGCATGGCACCGGGCGATTTCAGGGGGGCTTCCTCCTGGTGCGCGAGCCGGCGGCGCTGGCGCCTCCCGTCCCGGCGCGGCCGGGGGCGGTGTGGGATGGGCGGTTTCGCCTCGGCGCTATCCCGGTCGTGCCGGCGGCGGCGAGCTTCGGGGCGCTGGGTCCGGTCGGCCGCCGCCATTTCCCCGCCGCACGCCACCTGCCGGCGGCGGTTTTGCCCAGCCTCCCCGCGCTGCGGCTTGCCGAGCGGCTGATCGTGCCGCATCTTCTCTGGCCAGAGGCGGCGGTGGCGGCGCAGTATCCGGTGTTTTTCACGCCGCTCGCCGCGGCGGTCGAGGGAAATTGAAGAGAATTGCGAAAATTGACGACATTGACCAAGCGTAAACCGGGCTGGGGTAGGATTGCGGAGGTGGGGTGTCGATTGGGGATGCGAAACCCTCATCGGCACCTTATGTAATGGCGTGAAACCGACCCGGAACATGGCTCGCGCGGGGTCGGGGCGGCTAGGGCGGGTCAGGGTTTCGGCCTCAGGATCGGATCAGAATGAGCAATTTCGGACGTAATCTAGCGCTCTGGGTAGTCATCGCCCTGCTTTTGGTGGTGCTGTTCAACCTTTTTCAGCCTAATTCCGGGCGCCCGGCGGCAAACCAGGTCGCCTATTCGGACTTCATCGCCGACGTCAATGCCGGTCACGTGCGCGACGTGGTGATCCAGGGCCGCACCGTCACCGGCCAGCTCGCCGATGGCCGCGCTTTCCAGACCTATACGCCGGAGGACCCGACCCTAGTCGGGCGCTTGACCGAAAAAGGCGTGCGGGTGATCGCCAAGCCCGAGGATAGCGACGTCAACCCGCTCCTGCATTATCTGCTGTCGTGGTTCCCGATGCTGCTTCTGATCGGCGTCTGGGTCTTTTTTATGCGCCAGATGCAAGCCGGCGGTGGTCGCGCCATGGGGTTTGGCAAATCGCGCGCGCGCTTGCTCACCGAAAAGCAGGGACGTGTCACCTTCGAGGATGTCGCCGGCATCGACGAGGCCAAGGACGAACTTGAGGAAATCGTCGAATTCCTCAAGGATCCGCAGAAATTCCAGCGCCTTGGCGGCAAGATCCCGAAGGGCTGCCTGCTCGTCGGCCCGCCCGGCACTGGCAAAACGCTGCTTGCGCGCGCCATCGCCGGCGAAGCCAATGTGCCGTTCTTCACCATTTCGGGCTCGGATTTCGTCGAGATGTTCGTCGGCGTCGGCGCTTCCCGGGTGCGCGACATGTTCGAGCAGGGCAAGAAGAACGCCCCCTGCATCATCTTCATCGACGAGATCGATGCCGTTGGCCGCCATCGTGGCGCCGGGCTCGGCGGCGGCAATGACGAGCGCGAGCAGACGCTGAACCAGCTTCTCGTCGAGATGGACGGGTTTGAGTCAAACGAGGGCGTGATCCTGATCGCGGCGACCAACCGCCCCGATGTCCTCGATCCGGCCTTGCTCCGCCCCGGCCGTTTCGACCGCCAGGTGGTGGTGCCGAACCCCGACGTGAACGGGCGGGAGAAAATCCTGCGCGTTCATATGCGCAAAGTGCCGCTCGCGAGCGACGTCGATCCCCGCGTCATCGCGCGCGGCACGCCGGGTTTTTCGGGCGCCGATCTCGCCAACCTGGTCAACGAAGCGGCGTTGCTGGCCGCGCGCAACGGCCGCCGAGTGGTCGCGATGGCGGAATTCGAGAACGCCAAGGACAAGGTGATGATGGGCTCCGAGCGGCGCAGCCTGGTGATGAGCGATGACGAGAAGCGCATGACCGCCTATCACGAGGGCGGCCACGCACTTTGCGCGCTGCATCAGCCAGAATGCGATCCCGTCCACAAGGCGACGATCATTCCGCGCGGGCGCGCCCTCGGTCTCGTCATGAGCCTGCCGGAGGGCGATCGCTATTCCAAGAGCCGGTCGAAACTGCTCGCCGAACTCACCATGGCAATGGGCGGGCGCGCCGCCGAGGAAATCATCTTTGGCCCCGACAACGTCTCCAACGGCGCCGCCGGCGATATCAAGATGGCGACCAATCAGGCACGCCGCATGGTCACCGAATGGGGTATGAGTGATGCGCTCGGCATGATCGCCTATGGCGACAATAATCAGGAAGTGTTCCTCGGCTACTCGATGACACAGCAGAAAAACATTTCCGAGGCGACGGCGCGCGCGATCGACGCCGAGATCAAGCGCATCATCGACAACGCCTATGCCAGCGCCAAGAAGATCCTCACCGATCATATCGACGAGCTGCACCGCTTGGCGCAGGGCTTGTTGGAATACGAGACCCTTTCCGGCGATGAGATCAGAACCGTGCTGCGCGGCGAGAAAGTGATCCGCAAGCTCGCCGACGAGCCGGCGGTGGATAGCCGCCGCGCCTCGGTGCCGACGACGGTGCGCCCCGTGCCGCCGGCGACACCACCCGGCGGCCTCGGCCCGGCACCGCTTCCCGGCTGAGCGCGCCCTGCCGCATGCGGCTGATCGAACCTCTCGGCCTGCTCGATGGCGAAGCGGCGTCCGCGGCGGTGGCGCAAGGTTTGGCGCTACCGCTCGCCGGCGGGCGGCTTGCCTTCACCCTCGCTCGGCTGATCGACGAGGGCGGGGCGCGGATCGTTCCAGTGACCGCGATCCCCGACGAGTTCGCGCCGTTGCGCGCGCGCATCACCGCAAAGCCGCCACCCTGGGCCGGGCTTCCCACCGACCGGCCGGCGGTGATGGGCATTCTCAACGTCACCCCCGATAGTTTCAGCGATGGCGGGCGGCATTTCGATCATCAGGCGGCGATCGCCGCCGGCCAGGCGATGGCAGAAGCTGGGGCGGCGATCATCGATGTCGGCGGGGAAAGCACCCGCCCCGGCGCCGAAGCGGTCGCGCCGGACGAGGAGCAACGCCGCGTGCTGCCCGTCATCCGCGCCCTCGCCGCACGCGGCATATTGGTCTCGGCCGATACCCGCCATGCCGCGACCATGGTGGCAGCGCTCGATGCCGGGGCGGCGATCATCAACGACGTCTCCGGCCTCAGCCATGATCCCGACGCCCTGGCGCTGGTCGCGCGGCGCGATTGCGCCGTGGTCTTGATGCATATGCGCGGCACGCCAGCGACGATGAAATCCCTGGCCACCTATGGCGATGTCGCGTACGAGGTCGCCGCCGAACTCGGCGCCCGTCTCGATGCGGCACTTGCCGCAGGCATTGCGTCGGCCCGGATCGCGCTCGATCCGGGCTTCGGTTTCGCCAAAGAGGGGCGGCAGAATCTCGCTCTCATGCGCCGCCTCGCTGTGTTCGCCAATTTCGGCTGCCCGCTGCTGATCGGGGTCTCACGCAAACGCCTGGTTGGCATGGCGTCTGGCGAGGGCGAGGCATCGCGGCGGGCGCCGGGTTCGATCGCCGCCGGACTTTTTGCGCTTGCTCACGGTGCGTTCATTCTTCGTGCGCACGATGTCGCCGAAACCGTCCAGGCGGTGCGGGTTTGGGATAACCTTTCGGAAAGCGAAAGAGTATTATAAGGGGTTCTTCTTTTTCTGAAGAAAAAGAAGCCAAAAGACTTTGACTTGAGGGCCGCGCGGCCGGCGCTCGAGACTCTGGGCAAGCGGGAGTTGCGTTGATGAACAAGATCCGCCGTCTGTTCGGTACCGACGGCATCCGAGGTACGGCGAATGTCGCGCCGATGACGGCGGAAATCGCCCTTCGCCTCGGCCAAGCGGCGGGGGTGGTATTCACCCGCGGCGACCATCGTCATCGCGTCGTCATCGGCAAGGATACGCGGCTGTCCGGCTATCTGATCGAACCCGCGCTCACCGCGGGCTTCATCGGCGCCGGGATGGATGTGGTTCTGGTCGGGCCGCTGCCAACCCCGGCGATCGCCATGCTGACGCGCAGTTTGCGCGCCGATCTCGGGGTGATGATCTCGGCGTCCCACAATCCCTATCAGGATAACGGCATCAAACTCTTCGACCCAGACGGCTATAAGCTCTCGGATACGACCGAGATGGAGATCGAGGCGCTGATGGCGCGTGATCTCGCGGCGCAAATGGCCGCACCCGATCATCTCGGCCGCGCATCGCGTCTGGAAGATGCCTCGGGGCGCTATATCGAGGCCGCGAAGGCGAGCTTTCCGCGCGGGCTTCGCCTCGACGGGCTCAAGATCGTCCTCGATTGCGCCCACGGCGCCGCCTATCGCGTCGCACCCACCGTGCTTTGGGAACTCGGCGCGCAGGTGGTGCCGCTCGGCGTTGCGCCCAACGGCTTCAACATCAATCAGGGCTGCGGCTCGACCGATCCGGCACTGCTCTGCGCGCGGGTGCGCGAGGAAGGCGCCGATCTCGGCATCGCCCTCGATGGCGACGCCGATCGGCTGGTGCTCGCCGATGAAAGCGGCCGGCTGATCGACGGCGATCAGATCCTTGCGCTGATCGCGCGGCGCTGGCGCGACGCCGGGCAGCTCGTCGGCGGCGGCATCGTCGCGACGGTGATGTCCAATCTCGGGCTCGAGCGGTTTCTCGTCGGGCTCGGCCTCGCGCTGCACCGCACCCAGGTGGGGGACCGCTATGTCGCCGAGCGGATGCGCGCCGGCGGGATGAATGTCGGCGGCGAGCAATCCGGGCATCTCATCCTTTCCGATTTCGCGACCACCGGCGATGGCCTGATCGCGGCGTTGCAGGTGCTCGCGGTGCTGGTCGCCGCCGGCGGGCCAGCGAGCGCGGTCTGCAATGTCTTCACGCCGCTGCCGCAGCGGCTGGAGAGCATTCGCTTCAGCGGCCCCTCGCCGCTCGAGGATCGCGAGGTGCAGAAGGTGGTGGCCGCGGCGGAGGCGGCGCTGGCGGGCAACGGCCGGCTGCTCATCCGCCCGAGCGGCACCGAGCCGGTTCTGCGCATCATGGCCGAGGCCGAGGATGAGGCGCTGGTGCAGCGCGTCGTCGGCGAACTTGCGGCGGTGATTTCCACTGCGGCCGCCATCTCAAGCGTGGGCTGAGGGGATGGACGTGGCGCCCCCCCGGATCGGCCGGGTTCTCGTGATCGCCGGCTCCGATTCCGGTGGTGGCGCCGGCATCCAGGCCGATATCAAGACGCTGACCGCGCTTGGCGCCTATGCCGCGACCGCGCTCACCGCGCTCACCATCCAGGATACCGAGCGGGTGCACGAGATTTTTCCCATCCCGCCGGCCTTTCTTGCGCGCCAGATCGCCGTCGCGCTCGATGATCCGGGCGCCGATGCGATCAAGATCGGCATGCTCGGCGGGGTCGCCGCCATCGAGGCGGTTGCCGATGCGCTGGCGCTCGCGGGCCAGGGTTTGCCGGTGGTCATCGATCCGGTGATGTTGGCCAAAGGGGGCGAGGCGCTGCTGGCGGCCGACGCGATGACCGTGTTCAAGCGCCGCCTGCTGCCGTTTGCAACCCTTCTCACGCCGAATATCCCCGAGGCCGAGGCGCTGGCCGGGATGCGCATCCCCGATCGCGACGCGATGCATGACGCGGCGGTGGCGCTCCTCACCCTCGGCGTGCCGGCGGTGCTGCTCAAGGGCGGGCACCTTGCCGGTGAGACCGTCACCGATCTGCTTGCGACGCTAGACGAGGTCGAGACGTTCGAGGCGCCACGCCAGCCGAGCCGCCACACCCACGGCACCGGCTGCACGCTCGCGAGCGCGATCGCCGCCGGGCTCGCCGCCGGCCTCTCGCTGCGCGCTGCGGTCGCGCGGGCGCATGCCTATGTTCAGGCGGCGATCGCCGCCGCCCCCGGCATCGGCCGTGGCCACGGCCCGCTCGGCCACATGGTGACGATCGAGCGGCGCTGGAGGGATGGCTGAGCCGCGGGAGGGTTACTTCCGCTCATGTCGGGAGGTCGCCTCGACGTCCGGCGGCAGATCGAGCCGATAGCCGCCGCCTTCGGTGACGAGGAGGGTCGCGCGGGTCGGGTCGGTCTCGATTTTCTGACGCAGGCGATAAATATGCGTCTCCAGCGTGTGCGTCGTGACGGAGGCGTTGTAGCCCCAGACCTCGTTCAGCAAGATCTGCCGGGGCACTGGCTTCGGATTGGCGCGATAGAGGAATTTCAGGATCGCCGCCTCTTTTTCGGTGAGCCGGATGCGACGGTTTTTGGCCGGCTCCTGCAGCAGCTTCACCGCCGGGCGGAACGTGTAGGGGCCGATCATGAAGACCGCGTCCTCGCTGTTCTCGAAAACCCGTAGCTGAACGCGAAGCCGCGCCAGCAGCTCGGCGAGACGGAAAGGTTTCGCGACATAGTCGTTGGCGCCGGCTTCGAGCCCGCGCACCACATCGGCCTCGTCATCGGCGGCGGTGAGCATGATCACCGGCACTTTGATGCCATTTTTGCGTAATTTGGCGCAGAAATCCCGGCCGTCGCCGTCGGGCAGGCTGACATCGAGGATGACCGCGTCAAATCGCGCATCCTCCTCCGCCAGCCGGGCTTGCGCCTCGGCAAGGCTGGCGGCCTCGGTCACGGCGAACGCGCCGTCCACCGTGAGCTGTTCGGCCAGGGTCTCGCGGAGCGCACGATCGTCGTCAACGAGCAGGATGGGTCGTTCACCGGACATGGGTTCCCTCGTTTGGCATCTGGTGTCCCTGTTGCCGCCGCTTTGGCAGCCATCTTGCGCCGCCGCGCCATCGCGCCCATTTTCTTGAGCGAAAAGCGATGGGTGTTGGCCGCACGCGATGCTGGTGTGGAACGATGTCCGTCCGCGGTCAACCAAGGCGAACCCCCGTGCCAAGCCCGCTTCCCGCTTCCCCGAGCCCGCCCGAGGTCGCTGCGCAGTCTGCGCGAAGCCGCGGAAATCTGCCGTTTTCTGATGCTGAGACGCTGCGTCTCAGGGCGTTGCACCGGGCGATCGGAGATGCACGACGCGGTGTTCCGGTCCTGCTCACGGCGCGACAAGATTTCGTGATCTGCCCCGCCGAGACGCTGACCACGCGGAGCCTTGGCGAGATCGCGGCATTGGCCGAGGCGGCGCCGCAGCTCCTGCTCGCGCCGGCGCGGGCGGCAGCCCTCCTCGGGCGCGCCGTGCGCCAGGATCAGGCGGCGGTCGCGCTCGCGCTCGATCCGGCGCTGCTCGCCCCTGAAACCCTGCGCCATCTCGCCGACCCCACGCTTGCCGCCCATTTGCTGCCGCCTAGCGCCGCGCCGGCGCTGCTCGACCCGGCGCCCGAAGAAGCCGCCGGCGCCCTCGCTCTCGCCAAACTCGCGCGGCTATTGCCGGCGATGGTCGCGGCACCGGCGCGGGTGGACGCGGTGGCGCGGGCAGACGCGCTCGGGCTGCTCACGATCGCGATCGAGGACGTCCTCGCCGGCGCCGATATCGAGGCGGCGAATTTGCGCCGGGTCGCCGAGACGGCGGTGCCGCTGGCCGACGCGCCCGACGCCCGCGTCGTCGCGTTTCGCGCGCCGGACGCCGGCATCGAGCATCTCGCCATCGTCATCGGCGCGCCGGAGAGCGTGGCGACGCCGCTGGTGCGGCTCCATTCGGAGTGTTTCACCGGCGATCTCCTCGGCAGTCTCCGCTGCGATTGCGGCCCGCAATTACGGCTCGCGATCCGCCGCATCGCCGCCGAGGGGGCGGGCGCCGTGCTCTATCTCGCGCAGGAGGGGCGCGGGATCGGCCTCGTCAATAAGCTCCGCGCCTATGCGCTGCAGGATCGCGGCCTCGACACGCTGGACGCCAATCGGGCGCTCGGCTGGGGCGCCGATGAGCGCCGCTTCCTGATCGCCGCCACCATGCTCTCCGAACTCGGCATCCGGCGGCTCCGTCTCCTCACCAACAACCCCGCCAAGGTTGAGGCGCTGGCCGCCTACGGCATCGAGATCGCGGGGCGCGAACCCCTGGTGATCGCCCCGAACGGGGTCAATGATGCCTATCTCGAAACCAAGGCGCGGCGGTTCGAGCATAAATTCTAGAGCAAGGTAGGTTTAGAGCGTGATCGACTTAAACCGATCGCGCTCTAGGCCCGCTTGCCGTCCTCATAGGGGTTTTGGGTCGGGCGGAGATCGATGCGGATCGGGGTGCCGGGGAGGTCGAAGGTCTCGCGCAGACTGTTGACCAGATACCGGCGATAGGCGTCGGGGAGGCGGTCGGCGCGGCCGCCGAACAGCACCAGGGTCGGCGGGCGAGTGCTCGCCTGGGTCGCGTAACGCAGTTTGAGGCGCCGCCCTTCGAGCAAGGGGGGCGGGTTGCGCGCCAAAGCCGCCGCCAGCCAGCGATTGATGTCGCTGGTGCTGATCCGACGGCTCCAAATCTCATAAGCCCGCCGCACCGCCGGCAGGAAGCGCTGAACCCCCTGGCCAGTCGCCGCCGAGAGCGGGACGGTCGCAATGCCGCGTAGCTGCGCGAGGCTCGCCTCCAGCCGCTCGGCGATGGCGCGGCGAGCCTCATCTTGGGCGCGCACGGCGTCCCATTTATTGAGCACGATGACCACGGCGCGGCCTTCCTGCTCGGCAAGGCGCCCGATTTGCAGATCCTGGTCGTGCAGACCAAGGGCGGCGTCGATCACCAGCGCCACCACGTCGGCGCGGCGCAAGGCGGCGAGCGCGGCGGCGGCGGCGAGTTTTTCGACCGGCGCCTCAATCCGCGCCCGCCGCCTGAGGCCGGCGGTGTCGATCAGCTCGATCGCGCCGGCGGCATCGAGGAGCGGTATCCGGATCGCATCCCGGGTGATGCCCGGCTCCGGCCCGGTCAATTGGCGCTCGGCGCCGAGCAGGCGGTTGATCAGGGTCGATTTCCCGGCATTCGGCCGCCCAAGAATGGCAAGCCGGAGCGGCAAGGCGGAGGACGCATCCTTGGTCTCACCGTCTTTTTCTTCGGCATCATCGGGGAGCGCCTCGGCGATATGGCCCATCAGATCGGCGATGCCCTCACCATGCTCGGCCGAGACCGCGATCGGCGCGCCGAGGCCGAGACGATAGGCCTCCAAGGCTTCGGCGCCGCCGCTCCGTCCTTCCGCCTTATTTGCGACCACCAGAACCGGCCGCCCCTGACGCCGCAACCACGCGGCAAAATGCGCATCCGCCGGCGTGATGCCGGCGCGGGCATCGACCACGAGTAAAACGAGATCGGCGCCGGCAACCGCGGTCTCAGCGCCGGCGCGCATCCGCCCCGCCAGCGTCTCGGGCGCTGCTTCCTCGAGCCCGGCGGTATCGACCAGGATGACATCACGCCCGCGGAGCCGCGCCGGCGCCTCCTGAGCGTCGCGGGTGACGCCAGGAAGATCGGCAATCAGCGCGACACGGCGGCCAACGAGGCGATTGAACAGCGTCGATTTGCCGACATTCGGCCGCCCGATGACGACGACGCGGCGGGATTTATCCGTCTTCACGATCCTAACATACTCAAGAAAAAACTTCTTTTTCTGAAGAAAAAGAAGCAAAAAGACTTTTGTCCTGTCTTCTTAGTGTGACGACCGCCGCAGGCACGACGGCACGGGATAAAAGTTTTTTGGTTCTTTTTTTTAAAAAAGAACGAAAACTTACAACTTCCATCAGCGCATCGCCAACAGGGCGCCGTCATTGGTCACCATGTAAACCGTCTTATTGGCGACGATGGGGGACACCGCGACATTGGTCTTTTTGAACTGGATTTGCCCGAGGATCTTGCCGCTATAAGGGCTGAGGGAGAGCACCTGCCCGTTACTGCCGGCGACGATCAGCCGGTCGCTCGCGAGCAAAGGCCCGATCCAGCTGATCGGGTCTTTTTGTTTCTTCGGGTTCATGTAATGCGGCAGCGGCGTGACCCAGGCGACATTACCGTCTGGGATATGGATGGCGGCGGCCTCGGCATCCTCGGAGAGGATGAACACCCAGTCACCGGCGATCCAGGGGGTTTGGCCGCTTGCCACCTCGCGCTCCCAAAGCCGCCGGCCGACATGGAGCTCGATCGCGACCATCAGGCCGCCGAGGCCGATCGCGTAAACGTGATCGCCGGAGACCACCGGCATCGCGGTGATCGAGGAGATGTCGGCGAGCGTGTTGCCGTTGCCGCCCGTGGTGATTTGGTCGCTCCAGGCGAGGGTACCGCTCTCGGCGCGGAGCGCGAGCAGATCGCCCGAGCCGAAGCCGGCGATCACCAGCCCCTGGGCATAGGCCGGCGCCGGCAGGCCGAGCGCCGCCGTCGTCACGGTGGCCGCCGGGTGCATCCAGAGCTGTTTTCCGCCGTTGACGTCGAGGGCGTAGATCTTGTCGTCGATGGTGACGACGAAGATGCGGCCGTCGGCGATCGTCGGGGCGGAGCGAATCGGCATCGCGAGGGCTTGCCGCCAGCGCTCGGTGCCCTTGGCGGGATCGATGGCGACGAGATCGCCGCGACCGGTCGCGGCGAAAAGCAGATCCTGGGCGATCGCGAGGCCGCCGCCGACATTGGTGCTATTGTCCTGCTTGGCGCGGGTATCGAGGCGCCAGCGCCGCGTGCCACGAGCGACGTCGAAGGCTTCGACGACGGCGTCGCTGTCCATGGTGAACACCGTCTGGTCGATGACCACTGGTGTTGCGGTGATTTGGCGGCGGAAACCACCACCGGCGCCGATTGCAACCCGCCAGGCGTCGCCGATTTTGTCGCCGACCTGCAAATGCCCCATGAGATGAGCGGGATTGCCGCCATCCTGGGGCCAGGCGGCGTTGAGGACCGGCGGCGGCAGCATGACCTTGCCGACGCCCTCGGTGACCACGAGGCCGTGGCTCGAATGCACGACATCCTCGCGTTTGCCCTCCAACGGGTGCTTGGGCGTGCTGAGAACGCTGTCCCAATCGAACCAATCACCACAGCCCGAAAGCAGCGCAAGCGGACCGAGCAGGGCGCTGCGGCGGGTCAGGCGCGACATCTTGGCAGCCATTATCCGCCCAGTTCGGCCAGCAGCGCGCCGGCTCGCTGGCGAAGACCGGGCGGTGCTGCCTCATCGTGCAGGAGCGCGGAAAAAATCTTTTTCGCATCATCCCTCTTGCCAAGGCGCAACGCCAGCAGGGCGCGCATTTCGGTGGCAAGCGCGCGATAGGGATCGTCCGGCGACTCGAGTGCCGTAAGACGGGTGGCGAGCATCGCCGGATCGCCATTGTCGAGCTGATGCTGGACGGAGAGCAGCGCCGCGAGCCGGGCGAGGAGCCTGTCGGTATCGCTGGCGTTGGCAAGGCGGTCCCAGATCGCCAGCGCCTCCGGCAGATGGCCGGTTTTCGCGAGCAAGGCCGCTTGCTGGAGCGCTGCCAGATCGCGATAGCCGGGGCCGGCCTCGGGGATAATGGCGGCGAAGCCAGCCAGCGCCTGTTTGGTGTCGGCGGGTTCGGCGGTCGCGGCGTGGACCGCGTCGAGATAGCGGGCGGCGAGTTTTTCGTCCGCCTGGCGTTGGCGCCATTGCCGATATTCGAAGGCACCGGTCGCGGCCAACACGGCAAGGGCGGCGGCGATCAACCAGCCGCCATAGCGAAACAGCAGGCGCCGGGCCCGCTCGGCCCGCAAGTCTTCATCGACTTCCTGAAAAATATCAGACACGCGCAACGCTCCACCGCATTCCGCGGCGGACCATAGCCGGACATCGGCGGCCCGGCAAACGGCGCGAACTGACCGCTTGGCAAGATTATGTTCACTTCTTGGCGGCAGACTAGGAAGCCATGCAACGCTTCCTCATCCTGCTGCTATGCTGCTTTCTGCCCACCGGCTGCGGCACGCCGTGGACGGAGCCGGTGGCGGCCGTCGCCGGCGCGGATCTGGTCAGTGTCATGGCGTTCAAGCGCGACATGTTCGATGTCGTCTGGTCGGGGCTCACCGGGCGGGATTGTTCGGTGGTTCGCCTCGATCGCGGCGAGTCCTATTGCCGCACGGCCGATCCGCCGCTGCCACTGCCGCCCTACTGCACGCACACGCTCGGCGAGGTCAATTGCTGGACCAGCCCGGCGGTGTTGCCGAGCCCGCCCCCCGGGATCGCCGATGCGCCGACGCAGTTGACCCCAGAACAGGAAGCCTACCGCACCCGCACTTGGCCATAAGGGCCATAGACTTTGCAGCGATAAGGCGACCGGGGCTCGCCCCCTCAGGCTTCCGGCCCAGGGCCGGGATCGGGTGTTTCGGGTGGTGGTGGGGCATCAGCGCTGTGGTCAGGGATATCGTCGGATGGCGGAAAATCAGGCGCCGGCGCGTCGTGGCGGCTGCCGTCCGGAAGCCAGCGCGATGCCCGTTCCGCGCGCGCAAGCGCGGTATCGAGCGCCGCCATGGTCGCCGCCAGATCACCGCTCTCATCGCCCATCCAGGCCCGCACCGCCGAGAGCCAAACGGCCAGCAACCCCTTCGCGCGAACCCGGCCGAGCGGCCCGCGCGCCGACACCCCGGCGGCCTCCAACAGCCAGCCCATGCTGTTGAGACTGGCGCAGCCGAGCAACGCCGCGAGCGGCGGCGCAAACGGCAGATAGCGGAGCAGCGCGATGACACCGGCGCGATGCGCCTGCAAGACATCAAAGCGGCGCATCATCATTTCGAACAGCCGATCGCGCACCGAGCCCTCGCTCGGGGCGCCGGCGAGCGCCGCAGCGTCGGCGAGGCGTCCGAAGCGGATCAGCACCATGGCGTTGCGCGGGAATCGGAGCCGGGCGCGCTCCAGCGGCAGGCCGGCGGCCCGCGCCGCGGCGGCGATGGAGAACCGGGGCCAACCTTCGGCGGCGATCGCGGCGAAGGCCTCGGCGAGCAAAAGCCGATCGAATTCAGTGTCGTCCATGACGTTCGCACCTCCTGGTCATGCCCATATCGGTCGGCTCTCCCCGCTGTCACGGGTTTTCCCGCGCCCGCCAATGGGCGACGTTGCGATTATGCTCGTCGAGCGTGCGGGCGAAAACATGCCCGCCACTGCCATCGGCGACGAAATAGAGTGCATCACTCGCCGCAGGGTGGAGCACGGCGAGGATCGCGGCAAGTCCCGGGCTGTCGATCGGCCCCGGCGGCAGGCCCTGGACGTGGTAAGTGTTATAGGGGCTATCGGTGGCGAGGTCGGCGCGCGTCAGCTTGCGCGCCAGGCTGCTTTTACCGCCGCTCACGGCATAGACGACGGTGGTATCGGCCTGCAGGCGCATCCCGGCGCGCAGCCGGTTGAGGAACACGGCGGCAACCAGCGGCCGCTCCTCGGGCCGCGCCGTCTCGTGCTCGACGATGCTGGCGAGAACCACCGCCTGCTCAGGCGTCTCCAGTGGCAGACCCGGCGCCCGCCCGGCCCAGGCGGCGGCGAGGGCGGCCTGCATCGCGGCCTGCGCGCGCGCGACCAAGGCGGCGCGCGCGAGGCCGCGGGGGTAGGCGTAGGTCTCGGGCAGGATCGACCCTTCCGGGATCGGCATCGGGAGCGGGCCCGAAAGCGCCGTTGCGCGTTCGAGCAGGGCGGCGATCTCGACCGCGGTGAGCCCCTCGGGAATCGTGACATGATGCTCCACCGGGCGGGCCTCGCGGAGAATATCGATCACCATGCGCAAGCTTGCATGGGCGGGAAAAGCAAATTCCCCGGCGTGCAGCACGCCGCCGCGATCGATGAGGAGCGCGAGACGGAATAGCCGCGAATCCCTGATGATGCCGGCTGCGGCGAGGGCATCGGCGACGGCGTCGCTGCCGCCATGCGGGACGACGACGTCGGTCGCCTCGGCAAGCGGGCCCGGCCAGTCAAGCAGGCGGGCGACGATCTGCCGCCCGCCGCCGATCAGCGCATTGGCAAGCACCACCGCCCAGAATAGCCGGCTGAGCCAGCGCCCGCTCGGCCACCAACCGCTGGGATTTCGTCGCCACCAGCGGCGGGGTTCGGGCGGCGGCTCAGGGGGCGGCGCGGAAGATGATGCTGGCGTTGGTGCCGCCAAAGCCGAAACTGTTGGAGAGCGCGGCGCGGATCGGCCGCTCCTGGGCGCTGTTCGCGACGCGGTCGATCACGCTCGCGCGGCTCGGCGCGTCGAGATTGAGGGTCGGTGGCGCGACGCCGTCGCGGATCGCGAGAACGGAGAACACTGCCTCGACCGCGCCGGCGGCGCCGAGCAGGTGCCCGGTTGCGGATTTGGTCGAGGACATCGCGAGCCCCCGTGCCGCATTTCCGAATAATCGCTCGACGGCTTCGAGTTCGAGGTCGTCGCCGAGCGGTGTCGAAGTGCCGTGGGCGTTGACATAGTGGATGTCTTCGGGGCTGAGGTCGGCGTCGCGCAGCGCATGGCGCATGGCGCGAAACGCCCCTTCATGGCCTTCGGCCGGGGCGGTGATGTGATGGGCGTCACCTGAGAGGCCGTAGCCGGCGATTTCGGCATAGATCTTGGCGCCGCGCCGGCGCGCATGCTCGTATTCCTCGAGCACCAGCACCGCCGCCCCCTCGCCCATCACGAAACCGTCGCGATCCTTGTCCCATGGCCGCGAGGCGCGCGTCGGCTGGTCGTTGAAGCCGGTGGAAAGCGCGCGTGAGGCACAGAATCCGCCGATGCCGAGCGCGCAGACCGCGGCCTCGGCGCCGCCGGCGAGCATCAATTCGGCGTCACCATAAGCGATCAGCCGCGCCGCATCGCCGATCGCATGCACGCCGGTCGCGCAGGCGGTAACGGCGGAGTGGTTGGGGCCCTTGAGACGGTATTTGATCGAGACATGGCCGGAGACCAGATTGATCAGCGCCGACGGGATGAAGAACGGCGAGAGCCGCCGCACTTTCCCTTCATGCACCTGCACCGAGGCCTCATAGATCGCCTGCAGCCCGCCGATCCCCGAGCCGATCATCACCCCGGCGGCGCAGCTTTCCTCTTCGGTTTCGGGCTGCCAGCCGCAATCCTCCATCGCCTCGCTCGCGGCGACGATGCCGAGCTGGATGAAGCGATCCATCTTTTTGTGGTCCTTGGGCGGAATCCACTCGGCAACGTCGAGCTTGCCTTCGGCGCGGGCGCCCTGCGGCACCTGGCCCGCGATTTTCGCCGGCAAATCACTGACATCGAAGGACTGGATGGCGGAGATGCCGGAGGCCCCGGCGATCAACCGCTGCCATACCGGCGCGACGCCGACCCCGAGGGGACAGGCAATGCCCATCCCGGTCACCACCACCCGGCGCTCCCGCGTCACCGCGCGCATCCCGCTCGACCGCCCGCCTCAGGCCGCCTTCTGTTTTTCGATGTAGTCGATGGCGTCCTTGACGGTGCTGATCTTCTCCGCCGCGTCCTCGGGAATCTCGACCCCGAACGCCTCTTCGAAGGCCATCACCAGCTCGACGGTATCGAGGCTGTCCGCCCCGAGGTCGTCGATGAAGGAGGCTTCCGACGTCACCTTCGATTCCTCGACGCCAAGATGCTCAACCACGATTTTCTTCACCTTTTCGGCGATCTCGCTCATCAGTTCCTCAGCTCCTGTGTGCCGGCTTTGCCAACGCGCCCCGGCTGACGCGCTCAGACGTCGACCCGCCCGAGGCAATCCCATCGCCGCCGGCCGGAACAATCTCCCGCGCGCTTAGCACGGTTTGCAAGACCGCGCCAACACGGCAAGCGGGGATTTTCCAGCGGCAGGTCACAGCATCGCCATGCCACCATTGACATGGAGCGTCGCGCCGGTGACCCAAGCCGCCGCATCCGAGGCGAGATAGACCACGGCGCCGGCGATATCGTCCGGCCGACCGAGGCGCCCGAGCGGGATGCGCTGAGCCAGCGCCTGGCGCTGCGCCTCTGGCAACACGTCGGTCATCGCGGTCTCGATGAACCCCGGGGCGACGACATTGACGGTGACCCCGCGCGAGGCGACTTCCTGGGCCAAAGCTTTGCTCATGCCGACGAGACCAGCCTTGGCGGCGGCATAATTGGCCTGGCCAGCATTGCCGGTTGCACCGACGATGCTGGAAATGCTGATGATTCGTCCCACTCGCCGGCGCAGCATGCCCTTGAGTGCGGCGCGGGCAAGGCGGAACGGTGCGGCGAGATCGACCTCGATCACCGCCTGCCAATCGGCATCCTTCATGCGCAGCGCAAGCCCATCGCGGGTCAGGCCGGCATTGTTGACCAGGATATCGACCGGCCCCGCCGCCGCTTCCGCCGCCGCGATCAGGCTTTCGGCGGCCTCGGGAAGGGCGAGATCGGCGGGCGCGACGACCGCCTGCGCGCCGAGTTCGGCGGCAAGCGCCTCCAGTGCGGCAACGCGGGTGCCCGACAGCACGACCGTCGCCCCCTGGACATGGAGCGCGCGCGCGATTGCCGCACCAATGCCGCCCGAGGCGCCGGTGATCAATGCAACTCTGCCATCCAGCCGGAACATGGTGTGATCCTCAAAGGCGTCTCAGCAAGGCGTCGATCTCGGCCGGTGTGCCGGCGGCGCTGATCGCGATATCCGCCGGCGCGATGCGGCGCACCAGGCCACTCAACACCTGGCCGGCCCCGAGTTCGACGAAACTATCGACGCCGAACGCCAGCATGGCAAGAACGCTTTCCCGCCAGCGCACTGTCCCCGTCACCTGGCGGACGAGCCACTCACGGATCTGGGCGGGATCGGTCACTTTGGTCGCGGTGACATTGGCGACCAGCGGCACCACCGGCGGCATCAGCGTCGCATGCGCCAGCGCCTCCGCCATAGCGTCGGCCGCCGGGGCCATCAGCGCGCAATGAAACGGCGCCGAGACCGGGAGCTTCATCGCCCGCTTGCCGCGTGCCTTGGCCTCCGCCATCGCGCGCGCCACCGCCCCGGCATGGCCGGAGATCACCACCTGCCCGCCGCCATTGTCGTTGGCCGGCTGCACCACCTCGCGCCCATCGGGGCCCTCCGCCGCCGCCTCACAGATCGCCGCCGCGGCCTCGAGATCGACCCCAAGGAGCGCCGCCATCGCCCCCTCGCCGGGCGCAACGCATCGCTGCATCGCGGCGCCGCGCAGGCGCAGCAATTTTGCCGTCGCCGCGACATCGAGTGCGCTCGCCGCGGCAAGCGCGCTGTATTCTCCAAGTGAATGGCCCGCGACCGCCGCCACCCGTTCGCCGAGTACGAACCCGCCCTCGCGCTCCAGCACGCGCAAAACCGCGAGCGAAACCGCCATCAGCGCCGGTTGGG
The DNA here is from genome assembly GCF_049965395.1 of Acidibrevibacterium sp. Lineage (NCBI taxonomy): Bacteria > Pseudomonadati > Pseudomonadota > Alphaproteobacteria > Acetobacterales > Acetobacteraceae > Acidibrevibacterium > Acidibrevibacterium sp. Next base: position 38,789 of record NZ_JBMFWJ010000016.1, on the reverse strand, counting down.
CGTTTTCGGTCAGCGTCAGGGTCTCGGCCGGCCCCTCGAACATCAGCCGCGAGAGATTTTGGCCAAGCGTGTCGTCGACCTCCTGGAACAGTTCGCGCGCCGCCGGGAACGCGGCGGCGAGATCGCGCCCCATACCGACGGTCTGACTCCCCTGGCCGGGAAAAATGAACGCATGCACCATGGCGTTTCCTCACACCGATCAACCGCCGCGCCTATCGCCCGGGGGCGCTGGTGTCAATGTGCGAACGAAGGCGCCGGCGGCAGCGCGAGCGCGGCCAGGGTTGCCCGAAGATCGGCGATGCCGGCGCCGGTTTCGGCGCTGGTTGCGATGATGTCGGGATGGGCCGCGGTGTGGGCCCGGGCGAGACGCGCGACCTCGGCCTGCTTTGCCGCAAATTGCGGCGGCGTCACCGCGTCGCATTTGGTGAGGACGAGCTGGAAGCTCACCGCCGCCTGATCGAGGAGCGCCATCACCGCGCCATCGGCGGGCTTGGCCTCGATGCGCGCATCGAGCAGCAGCAGCACCCGGCAGAGACCCGGGCGGCCGCGCAGATAAGCGAACATCAGCCCCTGCCAGTCCGCTTTCACCGTCTTCGCCGCCTCGGCATAGCCATAGCCAGGCATGTCGACCAGCATCAGCCGTGTGCCGACGGCAAAGAAATTGAGCTGCTGCGTGCGCCCCGGGCGGTTGGAGACGCGCGCGAGCAGCCGCCGGCCGGTGAGCGCGTTGACCAGCGAGGATTTGCCGACATTGGAGCGGCCGGCGAAGGCGATCTCGGGCGGGCCCGGCGGCGGCAACTGGGCGAGGCTTTGGGCGGCATGGACGAAGCGGCTCTCGGCCGCGAACAGCGTCACGCCGGCAGCGATTGCGGTCTCGTCCTCACTTTTTTCCTGCATGGCGGCGGTGGGCAGCGGGTTCAGGTCTGCGCCGGCTTGGTCTTTTTCCCCCGCTCGGGGCCGAGATGGGCCGAGCGCATGATCAGCCATTGCTGGCCGATCGAGAGCAGATTGTTCCAAGTCCAGTAGATCACCAGGCCGGCCGGAAAACGCGCCAACATGAAGGTGAAGATCACCGGCATGAACTGGAACATCCGCGCCTGCACGGGATCGGGCGGCGGCGGATTGAGCTTCTGCTGGAGGAACATCGAAACGCCCATCAGCAGCGGCCAGACGCCGAGATGGAGAAAGGGCGAAATCTGTGTCGGATCGAAGGGGATGAGGCCGAACAGATTGAAGACATTGCTCGGATCCGGCGCCGAGAGGTCGCGGATCCAGCCGAAGAACGGCGCCTGACGCATCTCGATGGTTACGAAAATCACCTTATAGAGCGAAAAGAACACCGGCACCTGGATCAGCATAGGGAGGCAGCCGCTCGCCGGGTTGACGCCTTCGGCCTTGTAAAGCGCCATCATCTCCTGCTGCTGACGCGCCGGATCATCCTTGTAGCGCTCGCGCATGGCCTGCATCTTCGGGCCGAGAAGACGCATTTTTCCCATCGACTTATAGGATTTGTTGGCGAGCGGGAAAAACAGCGCCTTGACGAACACGGTAAAGGCCATGATCGCGAGGCCAAAATTGCCGAGCCGCTGATAGAGCCAGTCGATGGCATAGAAAAACGGCTTGGTGAGGAAGTAAAACCAGCCGAAATCCACTGCCTTGTCGAAGCTCGGAATACCGAGAGTGCGCTCATAGCGGTCGAGCAGATGGACTTCCTTGGCGCCGGCGAAGACATGCAGCGTCGTTGTCGCCTCCGCGCCGGGGGCGATGGTTTGCGGGGTCGCTGGCGTGAAATCGACTTGATAACCGGTTTCGCTGCCGAGCGTGACATCGCGGAAGGCGACGCGTTCGTCGCTCGTCTGCGGCGGGATCAGGGCGGTCAGCCAGTATTTGTCGGTGATGCCGGCCCAGCCGCCGGGGGCGGTCGCCTCATAAGCGAGGCCGCCGGTGCGTTCGCCGGCGCTTTTCGCCTTGGCGTAGGTGAGTTCCTGCAAGCGCCCGCCAATGACGCCGAGCAGCCCCTCATGGAGGATGTAATAGCCCGCCGTTGGCGGCGTATAATCGCGGCGGATGCGCGCCCAGGGGAACAGCAGAACCGGCGTTCCGGTGGTGTTGGTGACGCTCTGGCGGACCGTGAACATGTAATTGTCATCGACCGCGAGGGTAAGCGCAAAGTGCAGCCCGGCGCCATTGTCCCAGGTCAGCGTGACCGGCGTCGCCGGCGTCAAGGTCGGGGCGGACGCGGTCCAGAGCGTGGTGCTGTCAGGAAGTGGCAGCATCGTCCCGGCCGGCGCGCTCCACCCGAACTGCACATAATACGCTGTGCTGGTGCCGGGGCGGGCGAGCAATGGCACCAGCGGCGAAGACGGTGCGACCGTTTCATGATAATCGCGCAGCACCAGATCGTCGAGCCGCGCGCCACGCAGGCCGAGGCTGCCGGCGAGGCGCGGTGCGGCGATCGCAAGGCGGGGGCCGGAGGTCGCTGGCGCCTCGGCGGCGCCGGCGCCGGCGCCGGCCGCAACCGAGGGCGCGCTCGGCGGCGCGGTTTCGGCGGTCGGGGTCGACGGCATCGCCGGCGGCGGTGCGACGCGCTTGTAAACAAGCTGAAAACCAATGAGGATCGCGATCGAGAGGGCGATCGCGAGGATCAGGCGGCGTTGTTCCATGGTCAAGCGGTCCGGCGGCTTCTGGTGGCGGGCGGCGGCACCGGGTCGATCCCGCCCGCCATCCACGGATTGCAGCGGAGAATCCGCCAAAGCGCGAGGCCGCCACCGCGCCAGGCGCCATGCCCACGGAGCGCGGCCAAGGCATAAGCGCTGCAACTCGGGTGATAGCGGCAATGGCCGCCGATCAGCGGCCGGAGCAGCCATTGATAGAGCCGGACCACGAGGATGAGGAGGGCGGCCGGCGGGCTCGGGCGTTGCGGCATGGCCGGGTCTTGCTCGGCGGGCGTGGGGCTTGAGGTGGCGGGCATCACGGCGCGACCTTCATGATCGCGTGCACGAGATCGGCGCGCAGCAGCGCGAACGGGCGCCGCGCGGTGTCGCGCCGGGCGATCAGCACGAAATCGGCCCCGTCCAGCGTGTGCTCGGCGACATGGAGCCGCACCGCCTCGCGAAGCCGTCGCCGCGCCCGGTTGCGGATGACCGCGTTGCCGATCTTACGGGTCGCGGTGAAGCCGAAGCGGGCGGGTGCGCCGGTCGCGAGCGCTTGCAAAACCAAGCCGCTCGTCTGCACTTTCCGCCCCTTGGCGGCGACCGCGAGAAACTCCGCCCGCCGTTTCAGGCGCGGCGGCGGCTTCGCTTTCGCGCCAGCAAGGACGGTCATCGCCGGGGCAAACCGCCGCGGCCGGTCACGCCGACAGGCGCTTGCGGCCCTTGGCGCGACGGGCGGCCAAAACCTTGCGTCCGCCGACGGTGGCCATGCGGGCACGAAAGCCGTGGCGGCGTTTGCGGACCAGCTTCGAGGGTTGATAGGTGCGCTTCACGACGCTCTCCACATCAGGGGCATGCTACAAAGGCGGGTGCCGACCGATCGGACCCGCCGCCGGGCGGTGGTATAGGGGCAGGGCGGCGATTGCGTCAATCACCTGACGCGGCGCATGATGGCTAGCATGAGGAAATCGCGAATCGCCATGACGCGCATCATGCTTCTGGGGCTGTTCGTCGCGATCGCCGCTGCCATCGCTGCCTTCGGCGTGCCGGGTTGGCTGAGTTGGGCGGCGCTGGCCGCGCACCAGACGGAGTTGCGCGATGTCGCGGCGCGTCACCCCGCCGGCGCGGCGGCGGCCTATATCTTGGTTTATTGCGCGGTGGTCGCGCTTTCGGTGCCGGGCGGCGGCGTGCTCACGCTCGCGGGCGGGCTGATGTTCGGCCCCTGGCGGGGCGCTCTCTTCGCTGTCCTCGGCGCGAGTTCGGGGGCGGTGTTGCTGTTTTTGCTGGCGCGGAGCGTGTTCGCCGCGCCGCTCGCGCGTCGGCTCGGGGGCTTTGCCGAGCGGCTGCGCGATGGCTTGGCGCGCGACGGGTTCAACTACCTGTTGGCGCTGCGGCTGGTGCCGGTGGTGCCGTTCTGGCTGGTCAATCTCGCGCCGGCGCTGCTCGGCATGCCGCTCCTCCCCTATGCCGGCGCGACCGTTCTCGGGATCATCCCGGCGAGCGTGGTGTTCGCCGGCGTCGGCGCCGGATTGGGCGATGTGCTGGCGGCGGGACATGCGCCCGATTCGCGGCTGCTTTTTGCGCCGCGCTTCCTGTTGCCGCTGCTCGGTCTTGCGGCACTCGCGCTGTTGCCGACGCTGTGGCGGCGGTGGCGAGCGTGTTCCGCATGATAAAACGGGCCAAATCCCTGGGTCGAGACATAAATCCTCTTGCCAGAGTCCCATGAACCGTTCACATATCCGTGTTATGCAAACTGATTTTCTCCCGCGTGTTGCTGTCGCTTGCGCCGACGCTCCCGGCGGGGAGAACGGTGTGGCGAGGACACGGGTGATCTAGCGGCGCGGCGCGATGGCGGCGAACCCGGTCCGCGCGTCGTATCGGAGCCTTTCTTCCCGGCTGCTGTGGCTGACTTTGGCGATCGTGCTGCTCACCGAGGGGCTGATTTTTTTTCCGAGCCTTGGCCATGAACGCCGCGTCTGGCTGCAACGCCATGTCCGCGAGGCCAATATCGCCGCCCTCGCCGTCGCCGGCGCGCCGCATGGCCTTCTCGATCCTGCGACCCGCGACGATTTGCTGCGCCTTTCCGGCGACGAGCTGATCCGCCTTCATCGCGCCTCCGGGGTTGAGCTGGTGCTCGCGCCGCCAGAGGAGATCACACCGGTGGCGCGTTACGATCTCCGCCATGAGACGCAGCTCGCGAGCGTCGGCTATGCCCTGGTCGATCTGTTTCGCAGCCAGGATCGGCCGATCACCATCATCGGCAACAGCCCGCTGCGCCCCAAGACGGTGGTCGAGCTGATCATGCACGAACGCGAACTGCTCGACGTTCTGCATGACTATGCCTGGAGCATCGCCGGGCTGTCGCTGATCATCGCGGCGGTGACCGGGGCTTTGGTCTATTTCGCCATGCTCGCCTTGCTGGTGCGGCCGATCCGGCGGATTACCGGCTCGATCGTCGCCTTTCGCGCCGATCCCGAGCGTGGCGTGCCGATCGATGCCGAAGCGGTCAGCCTGCTCGGCGATGACGAGATGGCCGAGGCGGCGCGCGAGCTTGCCGATATGCAGCGCGAATTGCGCGCCGCGCTCTGGCGCAATGCCCGGCTCGCCGCCCTCGGCACCGCGGTCGCGACGGTGAGCCACGATCTTCGCGGCATCCTCGCCTCGGCGATGCTCGCCGCCGATGACCTGACACAGAATTTGGATGGCCGCGTGCGCCGCTCGGGCGAAATGGTGGTGCGGGCGATCGAGCGGGCGACCGAGATGGTGCGGCGCACCCTCGACTTCGCCCGCGAGGGACCGCCGCCGGTGACGCGCACCCGCTTTCCGCTGCGTTGGCTGATCGGCGAGGTGCGCGAGGCAATGCTGCCGGAGGCGGCCGGCTTCAGCATCGCCCCCTGTCTCGACGACGATCTCTTGATCACCGGCGATCGCGATCTGTTGTTTCGCGTTTTCGTCAATCTGCTGCGCAACGCTGCCGAAGCGGGCGCGGGGCGGGTGACGGTGAAGGCGAAAATGGTCGCGGGCGTGGTGGAAATCCTCATCGAGGATAACGGGCCCGGCCTGCCGGAGCCGGTGCGGCAGAATTTGTTTCGCCCCTTCGTCGGCTCCTATCGGCGCGGCGGCACCGGGCTTGGCCTTGCCATCGCCCGCGATCTCATGCGCGCCCATGGCGGCGACCTCGAACTCGCCGAAACTGGCCCCAACGGGACGATTTTCCGCCTGACACTGCCGAGCCAGCCAGAGGAAAGCACGCCGCCGGTCGCCGCGCGGCAATCGGCGACTCCCTGAAGCGCGGGGCGCACGCATTCTTGATCTGCGCGGCGCTGGGTCGCAAAATCGCCTGATCAGCGGGGGTAACGGCGAAGCGGCATGGAAACGGGATCATTTTGCCCTTGCGGCAGCGGCTTGCGGGCGGCGCGCTGTTGCGAGGCGCAAGCGTCAGCGCTCGCGCCCAACCCGGCCGGCTGGCGGCTCGATGGTCTCGTCGATCGTGCACGCAAAGCCGCCGCCGAGGGCAAGACCGAGGCGGCGCTCGCGTTGCTGCGCGACGTCCTCGAACTGGCGCCGGGGCGCGGGGATGCGCTGCTGTTACTCGCCCGGCTGCGTAAGGCGCGCGGCGAGACGCGGGCGGCCGAGACATTGCTTCAGCGCCTCGTCACGCTCGATCCCAACCATGTCGAGGCGACCCACGAACTCGCGCTGATCCTGTTTGAGCGCGGCGCCCTAAGCGAGGCTGAAACCGTCGCCCGCAACGCCGCGCGGATCGCGCCGCATCATCCGCAAACGCATAATCTCCTCGGTATGATCTTCACCGAGGCCAATCGCGCCTGGCTCGGCGAATATCATTACCGGCGGGCCTTGGCGTTGCGGCAGGCGCGCGACCCGATCCTGCTCGCCAATCTCGCCTGGAGCCTGAAACTCCAGGGGCGGGCGGCGGCGGCACGGGCGCTTTACGAGGAAGCCCATCGCGCCGCGCCGAACGAACTCAAAACCTTGCTCGGTTGGGCGGCGCTCGAGGAGGCTGACCGCGATTTTCCCCGCGCGCTGGCGCTGCTCGATCAAGCCGAGGCCTTGGCGCCGGGCAATCCTGCCGTTCGCCTCGCCCGCGCAACCTGCCTCGATCGCCAGGGGCAGGTCGAGGCGGCGCTGGCGCTGTTGGCCGGCGGCGAGCAAGGGGCGCTCGGGGCGACGGAATCTTCGCAAAAGGGCCGCCTGCTCGAGCGGCTCGGGCGCCATGCCGAGGCCTTTGCCGCCTTTGCCGCCGGCAAGGCGCAGGCCCGCGAACGCGGCGCCCCGACCTATCTCGCGCACGTGGCCGAGGATCTCGCGCGGCGCTTGCGCGGTTTTTTCACCGCTGAGCGGCTGGCGAGCTTGCCCGGCCCGCGGCCGCCCGCAGGCGGCGCGCAACCGCTTTTTATCCTCGGCTTTCCGCGCTCGGGAACGACGCTGATCGAGCAAATCCTGACCCGCCACCCGGCGATCGCCGGCGGCGACGAGCTGCCCTTCGTCAACGACCTCACGCAATCCCTGCCGCGGCTGCTCGATAGCACGCTCGCTTATCCCGAAGCCCTCGCCGAACTCTGGATGGCCGATCGCCGCGATGGCCTCTCGCTGCTGCGCGAGACCTATTGCCGCGCCGCGCGGCTGGCTGGCGTGCCGGAAGAGGGCGCTGCGGCGCGCTGGTTCACCGACAAGATGCCGCTCAATGAGACGCATCTCGGCCTGATCGCGTTGCTGTTCCCGGCATCACCGCTGATCCATCTCATCCGCCATCCCCTCGACGTGGTGCTGTCGGTGTTCTCCAACCATTTGACGCACGGCTATTATTGCGCCGCCGAGCTGGAGACCATCGCCCGGCATTATGTTTTGGTGATGGAGCTCGTGCAGCATTATCGCGGGCAGATGACGCTCCGCTACCTGCCGCTCCGCTATGAGGATGTGATCGCCGCGCCGGAGGCGAGTGTCCGCCGTCTGCTCGCGTTCATCGGCGAGCCATTCGACCCGGCGTGCCTTGCCTTTCATGAAAACCGCCGCCATGCGCGCACCGCGAGCTATGCCCAGGTGACAGAGCCGCTCTATGACCGCTCGCTCGGGCGCTATCGGCACTATCTCACCGAACTCGCGCCGGTGATCCCGATCCTCGCGCCGCTGATCGAGCGGCTCGGCTATACGATCGAGGGTGCGGCGTCGGCGGCGATGGCCAGGACGCTGCCGCCGGCGCCGACGCCGCCGGCCGAGACCTTGTCCGACGAAGAGGCCGCCGCCTTGCTCGGGCAAGCGGGCGAGCACGAGCAAGCCGGGCGTCTTGCCGAGGCCGAGGCGGCGCTGGCGCGGCTTTTGCCCGCCCGCCCCAATCACCCGCATGCCCATCACCTGATGGGGGTCGTCGCCTATCGCGCCGGGCGGATCGAGGCGGCGCTGGCGCACATGGAGCGCTCGCTCGCGCTCGCCCCCGATCACCCGCTCTATCTGCGCAATATCTGTGAACTCTATCGCGCCGCCGGCCGTCATGAGGAGGCACTGCGCAGCGGATTGCGAGCGGTCGCGCTGGCGCCGGACGATCCGCTGGCGCTCGGCAATCTCGGCATCATCCATTATAGCCGCCTCGAGATCGCCGAAGCGCTGGCCTGCGCCGAGCGCGCGCTCGCGCGCATGCCGGATCACGCCAACGCGCATTTCCTCCGCGCCGAGGCGTTGCTCATCAGCGGCGACTGGGCTGCCGGCTGGGAAGACTACGAATGGCGCTTCCGCCTGCCGGGCGCTGGGCGCGCCCTGCCCAAGACCGATAAACCGGTCTGGGACGGAACGCCCCTTCCCGAGGGACGGCTGTTATTGATCGCCGATCAGGGGTTTGGCGATGCGCTTCAGTTTTGCCGCTACATTCCCTTTGCGGCGGCGCGGGCCAAGGAAATCGTGGTTGCCTGCGGGCGCGAGATCATGCCGGTGTTGGCGCAGTTCCGAGAGGTTCGCCAGGTGGTTGATCGTTGGGAGGCGTGCGGCCCGTTTGACGCCTATACCACGCTTTCCGGCCTGCCGCGCCTGCACCGCACCCGGCCCGAGACCATCCCCGCCGACATCCCCTACCTCACCGCCGATCCAGCCCGCCTCGACCATTGGCGCGAGCGCCTTGCCTCGCTGCTGCCGGCCGGGTTCACGCGGATCGGCATCGCCTGGGCGGGACGACCAAGCCATAACAATGACCGCTATCGTTCGATACGGCTTGCGACCCTCGCGCCGCTCGCGCAGGTTCCTGGCATCGCGCTGGTCGCCTTGCAGAAAGGGGCCGCGATGGCCGAGATCGCCGATGATCGCGGCCCGGCGCCGCTGCTCTCGCTCGGGCCGGCGCTCAGTGATTTCGCCGATACCATGGCCGTTGTCGAAAATCTCGACCTCGTCATCACCGTCGATACCGCGCTCGGCCATCTCGCCGGGGCGATGGGCAAGCCGACCTGGATCATGTTGCCCTTCGCGCCCGATTGGCGCTGGCGCATGACCGGCACGGCCAGCGCTTGGTATCCGAGCGTGCGGCTCTTCCGCCAGGGGCATGAGCGGCAATGGCCGGTGGTGGTGGAAACGGTCGCGGCAGCGCTCCGCAGCCATCTCGGGCTGACCTGATGCATCGCCAAATTTCGCATGAGGGAGTTTATTGACGTATAGGTGAAACGCGGTCTAATGACCGTCACCAACGCATGCACGTGAATGGGCTAGCGAGGCGATAGGCGGGGAGGCGATAGGCGGGGAGGTGATGGGCGGGATGGAAACACAAAGCCGAGAGGGTACGGATTTCGCCGAGCGTACCCCCGAAACCCTGCCGGATTTGCTGGCCACCGCCGCGGCGCGGTTTGCTGCGCGCCCGGCGCTGTGGTTTTTGGGCCGGCGCTGGCGCTATCGCGATCTTGCCGAAATGGTCGATCGGCTTGCCGCCGGCTTGCAGCGCCTTGGTGTCGGGCCCGGGGTGAAGGTCGGGCTGTGTCTGCCGAACACGCCCTATTCGGTGATGTTTTTCTTTGCCGTATTCAAGGCTGGCGGCGTCGTCGTGAACTTCAATCCGCTTTATGTTGCGCGTGAAATCGCGGCACAAATGGCGGATTCCGAGACGGCGATCATGGTTGCGCCCGATCTCGCGCGGATACTGAACCCGGTGCTCGCGGCCGGCGCCAAGCGCGTCATCCTTTGTCCAATGCGCGCGATCCTGCCGCCGCTCAAGGCGCTGGCACTCACTACGCTGCGGCGGCGCGAGATTGCATCCCCGCGCGATGGGCGGATCATTCGGCTCGCAGCATTGCTGGCTCCGGGCAAACCCGCGCCGGTTCCGATCAGGGCGGATGACCTCGCGGTTTTGCAATATACCGGCGGCACAACGGGTGTGCCCAAGGGGGCGATGCTGAGCCATGGCAATCTCCTCGCCTGCATGCGCCAGACCCTCGCCTGCGCGCCCGACGTGACGCTCGGCGAGGAGCGCGTGCTCGCGGTGTTGCCGCTGTTTCACGTCATCGGGATGACGGTTTTGATGAACTGCTCGCTTGCGATCGGCGCGGAAATCATTTTGCTGCCGCGCTTTGAGATCGCTGAGCTGTTGCGCACGATCAAGCAAACGCGGCCGACGATCTTCCCGGCCGTGCCGACCATCGTGACCGCGGTGCTGGCCGCGGTGGCGCAGGGCCGCAAGGAAGACATTGCCTCGATCCGTGTATGGACCGGGGGTGGCGCGGCGTTTCCGGCGGAGCTTTGCGAGCGCCTCGCGGCCTTGACTGGCAAGCAGTTCATTGAAGCCTATGGGCTCAGCGAAACCTCCGGCGCCGCGGTCTCCAACACCAATTTCTCGCCGCTCAAACCGGGCTCGGTCGGCCGCGCAGTTGCTGACACTGTGATCGAAATTCGCGACCCGGAATATCCCGAGCGGCTCCTCGGTGTGGGCGAGAAAGGCGAAGTCTGCCTCCGTGGCCCGCAGGTGATGATGGGCTATTGGAAGCGGCCGGAAGAGACCGCGCGGGCCTTCATCAACGGGGCGCTCCGCACCGGCGATATCGGCTATCTCGATGAGGATGGCTATCTGTTTCTCGTCGATCGTCTCAAGGACGTGATCATCGCGGGGGGCTATAACATCTACCCGCGGGTGATCGAGGAAGCGCTTTGCCGACACCCGGCGGTTGCCGAGGCGATGGTGATTGGCGTTGCCGATAGCTATCGCGGTGAGGCGCCGGCGGCGTTCGTGACACTGCGTCCCGGCTATCGCTGCGATACCGACGAACTCAGCGCCTTTCTCGGTGATCAAATTTCCCGCATCGAGATGCCACGGGTGATCGAAATTCGGCAAACCCTTCCGAAAACCGCCATCGGTAAACTCTCGAAAATGGCATTGCGTGAAGAGCAGGCCCGCTTGCACGAAAGCGGCGGACGTGCTTAAAGTTTACGTCAGACAACTTCCGTATAGGTGATCTTGATGGCCAGCGTCCCGGCTGCTCCGTCGCATCCTGAACGGCTTTATACGGTCACGCAGCTCTCGAAAGAGATTGGCGTGACCCCGCGCGCCATTCGTTTTTACGAGGATAAGGGTCTCATCCTGCCGCGCCGCGCCGGCACCACGCGGGTTTATACCAATCGTGACCGCGCCCGCATGATTCTCATCCTGCGTGGTAAGCGTCTGGGATTTTCCTTGCGTGAGATCAGGGAATATCTTGAACTCTACGACATCGATACGAGCCAGGGTTCGCAACTTCGCCTGCTGCTGAAACTGGTGCGCGCCCGCCTTGCAACACTCGTCGAACAAGAGCGCGCGCTCACCGAAATCCTCGCCGAATTGCGTGAGGTGGAGCGCCAAGCGGTGGCGGCGCTCGAGGCCAAACCCCCGTCGCGCAAGCGCCTTGCCGGATGAGCGAGGCGTTTGACGATATGGCCATGACGGGAACCCCCGAAGGTTGGGATAGACACTGAGAAATCACGGATATGGAAAAAAAATCATGAGTGATGCCGTCATCGTCGACTATGCTCGTTCGCCGTTCACGCTGGCGAAAAAAGGGGCGCTCGCGCGTGTGCGCCCGGATGATCTCGCAGCGCAGGTGGTGCGCGGCTTGGTCGGCCGACTTGGCATCGATCCAGCGCTGATCGAGGACCTTATCCTCGGCTGCGCAATGCCCGAGGGCGAGCAAGGGCTCAATCTCGGCCGTCTCGTCGGGTTGCTCGCTGATCTGCCGATCACTGTCGCTGGTGTCACCGTCAATCGCTTCTGTGGCTCCTCAATGCAGGCGATCCACATGGCGGCGGGGCAGATCGCGCTCGGCGCCGGCGAGGCGTTTCTCTGCGCCGGGGTCGAAAGCATGAGCCGCGTGCCGATGATGGGTTTCAACCCGATGCCCAACCCGGCTTTGCACGCGAAAATGCCGGCGGCCTATATCAGCATGGGCGAAACCGCCGAAAACGTCGCCACCCGCTATGGCATCAGCCGCGCCGAACAGGAAGCGTTCGCCGCCGAAAGCCATGCCCGCGCCGCCCGCGCCGTGCGCGCGGGTCATCTCATGGCCGAGATCGTGCCGATCACGACCAAGGATGGACTTGTCGAACAAGATGGCTGCCTCCGTCCCGAAACCACCGTCGAAACCCTGGCGACGCTGAAGCCGGCGTTCCGCGCCGATGGCAGCGTGACGGCAGGCACGGCCTCGCCGCTTACCGATGGCGCGGCGGCAGTTTTCGTCTGCAGCGAGGCGTTCGCCGCGCGCCATCATCTCTCGCCTCTCGCGCGCATCCGCGCGGTCAGCGTCGCCGGTTGCGCGCCCGAGGTGATGGGGATCGGCCCGGTGGCGGCGACGAAGAAAATTCTCGCCCGCGCCGGTGTCACGATCGCCGATATCGATCTCGTCGAACTCAACGAGGCGTTTGCCAGCCAAGCGATCGCCTGCGCGCGCGATCTTGGCATTCCCGCGGAAAAGCTCAATCTCGATGGCGGCGCCATTGCGCTTGGCCATCCGCTCGGCGCGACCGGCGCGCGGATCACGGGCAAGGCGGCGTCATTGCTCAAACGCGAAGGCAAACGCTACGCCTTGGCGACGCAATGCATCGGCGGCGGCCAGGGTATTGCGACGCTTCTGGAGCGCGTGTGATGGAGGCGATCCGCAAACTCGCGGTGATCGGCGCCGGCGTCATGGGCGCAGGTATCGCCGCTCAGATCGCCAATGCCGGGTTTCCGGTGCTGCTCCTCGACATCGTGCCGAAGGATGGCAAGGACCGCAATGCGATCGCCAAAAACGCCATCGCCCGCATGATGAAAACCGAGCCCGCGCCGTTGATGTCGGCCGCTGCCGCGCGGCTGATCACGCCGGGCAACACCGAAGACGATTTCGACAAACTTGCCGAATGTGACTGGATCATTGAGGCGGTCATAGAAAATCTCGAGATCAAGCAGGCGCTCTATCGTCGCATCGATGTGGTGCGCAAGCCCGGTGCTGCGATCTCCTCGAATACGTCCACCATTCCGCTTGCCGCCTTGGTTGCGGGCATGAGCGAAGGGTTTGCCGCGCACTTCCTGATCACCCATTTCTTCAACCCGCCGCGCTATATGCGCCTTCTCGAACTGGTGACCGGCGCCGCGACAACGCCGGCCCTGGCCGAACGCGTCGCGGCATTCGCCGATCACGCGCTCGGTAAAACCATCGTTCCCTGCAAGGACAGCCCCGGCTTCATCGCCAATCGCCTCGGCGTCTATTGGATGCAGGTTGGCGTGCTCGCGGCCATCGATCTCGGTCTTACCGTCGAAGAAGCCGACGCGGTGATGGGACGGCCGTTCGGGATTCCGAAAACCGGCATCTTCGGGCTGATCGATCTCGTCGGCCTCGATCTCATGCCGCATGTCAATGCCAGCCTCGCTGAGGCGCTGCCAGCGAGCGACCCGTTCCACGCCGCTAACCAGGATGTTCCGCTGATCCGCAAGATGATTGCGGAAGGTTTTACCGGGCGGAAGGGAAAAGGCGGATTCTACCGGCTGCGGCGTGACGGCAGCAAGCGCATCAAGGAGGCCATCGATCTCGCCAGCGGTGACTATCGCGCCGAACGCACGCCAACACTGCCCGAGGAAGCAGCGCGCGACCCCAAAAAATTGCTGAATCGCAACGACAAGCTTGGCGCCTATGCCCGCCGTGTTATGGCCCACACGCTCGCCTATGCCGCGCGGCTGGTGCCGGAGGCGGCCGATGACATCACTGCCATCGATGAAGCGATGCGGCTCGGCTATAATTGGAAATTCGGCCCCTTCGAACTGATCGATCGGATTGGCGCGGCCGGCATGCGCGCGCTTCTTGCCGCCGAAGGCATCGAAGCTCCGGCGCTGCTGGCAACAGCGGCAGAGGCCTCAGGATTTTATCGTTTGCATGAGGCAAGGCCGCAATGTCTCGGCAGCGATGGCGTCTATCACGACATTCTTCGCCCGGCCGGTATCGTGCTGCTCGAAGACGTCAAGCGGGTTCGCAAACCGCTCATCAAAAACGCCTCGGCGTCGCTTTGGGATATCGGCGACGGTGTCGCCTGTCTCGAATTCACGACGAAGATGAACGCGCTCGATCCCGGCATCGTCGATCTCATCGCGCGATCGGTCACGCTGGTTGCAGAAAAATTCAAGGCGCTGGTGATCTATAACGAGAGCGGCAATTTCTCGGTCGGCGCCAATCTCGGCCTCGCCGCTTTCGCGGCCAATATCGCCGCCTGGGGTGAGATCGAGAAGACGCTGGCCGCCGGGCAGAAGGCGATGCTCGCACTCAAATACGCGCCGTTCCCTGTGGTCGCGGCGCCGGCGGGCATGGCGCTCGGGGGCGGGTGCGAAATTCTTCTCCACGCTGACGCCATCGTCGCTCACGCCGAGACTTATGCCGGACTTGTGGAATGCGGCGTCGGTTTGGTGCCGGGCTGGGGCGGCACCAAGGAAATGCTCGCGCGCCTGGCCGCCTCACCCGCCCTGCCGAAAGGGCCGATGCCGGCGGTGGCCCAGGTTTTCGAGATGGTCAGCACCGCGCGGGTGAGCAAATCGGCGCAAGAAGCGCGCGAGATGGGGATTCTTCGTCGCGGCGATGAGATCGTGATGAACCGCGAGCGCCTGCTCGCGAGCGCCAAGGCGCGGGCGCTCGCGCTGGCCGCCGATTATCGCCCGCCGGAGCCGCCGATTTTTGTGTTGCCTGGCCCGTCTGGAAAACTCGCGCTGATGATGGCGGCGGAAGGGTTTCATCGCCAGGGCCTGGCGACGGCGCATGATCTCGTGGTTGCCGAGGCACTGGCCGAAATTCTCTCGGGTGGCGCTGCCGATCCGCTGGCGCCGCGCGACGAAGAGGCGATGCTCGCTTTGGAGCGGGATGCCTTCATGCGTCTCGTCCGCACCGAGCCGACGCTCGCGCGCATCGCGCACACGCTCGAGACCGGCAAGCCGCTTCGCAACTGATCGTCGCAGGGGACAATCGCCATGCAAACCTACAAGGCACCACTTCGTGACATGCGTTTCCTGCTGCACGAAGTTTTCGACGGCACCGCTCTCGCATCTCGGCCGGGCGAAGAAAGTCTGGCGCCGGATCTCATCGACAGCATTCTCGAGGAAGCCGGCCGCTTCGTCGAAGAGGTGCTGGCGCCGCTCAATGCATCCGGCGACGAGGAAGGCTGCCATTACGAAAATGGCGTCGTGCGCACGCCGAAAGGATTCAAGGCTGCGTATGATCTTTTCCGCGAGGGTGGCTGGACGGCGCTTGCTTGTGATCCCGAGTATGGCGGCCAAGGTCTGCCCGAATGCGTGAACAAGCTCGTCGAGGAGATGATCTGTAGCGCCAATCTTTCCTTCAGCCTCTATCCCGGGCTTTCGCGCGGCGCCTATCAGGCGTTGCGAGATCACGGCACGGAAGAACTGAAGCGGCGCTTCCTGCCGAAACTCGCGAGCGGCGTCTGGAGCGGCACGATGTGCCTCACTGAACCGCATTGCGGCACCGACCTCGGCATGCTGCGCACCCGCGCGGTGCCGCAAGAGGACGGCAGCTATCTGCTCTCGGGCAACAAGATTTTCATCTCCGCCGGCGAGCATGATCTGACCGAGAACATCATCCATCTCGTGCTCGCGCGCCTTCCCGACGCGCCGGCCGGCAGCCGCGGCATTAGCCTGTTCCTGGTGCCGAAATTCCTGCCCGACGAGCAAGACCGGCCGGACGCGCGCAACGGCGTTCTCTGCACCGCGATCGAACACAAGATGGGCATCAAAGCCTCCGCAACCTGCCAGCTTACTTTCGAGAATGCCAAAGGCTGGCTGGTCGGCGCGCCGCATCGTGGTCTCGCGGCAATGTTTACGATGATGAACAGCGAGCGGCTTTCGGTGGGCATCCAGGGTCTTGCGATCGGGGAAGCGGCCTATCAGAGCGCCGTTGCCTATGCCCGCGAGCGTATCCAGGGGCGTTCGCTGAGCGGGACGAAAAATCCTGATCAACCGGCCGACCCGATCATCGTCCATCCCGATGTGCGGCGCATGCTGCTCACCATGCGCGCCTATGCCGAAGGCTGTCGCGCCCTCGGGCTTTGGGTCGCGCAGGCGCTCGATACCATCGAGCGGAGCGCGGAGCCGGCGGCCCGCGAAAAGGCGGAAGATTTCACCGCGTTGATGACGCCGATCGTCAAGGCGCTGTTCACCGATCTTGGCTTCGAGGCCGCCAATCTCGCGGTTCAGGTTTATGGCGGCCACGGCTATATCCGTGACCATGGCGTCGAGCAATATGTGCGCGATGCGCGGATCGCGATGATTTATGAGGGCACCAACGGCATTCAGGCGCTCGATCTCGTCGGACGCAAATTGGGCGCGCATTACGGGCGATTGCTGCGCGGATTTTTCCATCCCGTCGCGGCGTTCATCGCCGCGCACAAGGAGGATGCGGCGATCGGCAAGATGGTCCATGGGCTGGAAAAAGCCTTCGGTGCCCTGCAACTCGCGACCGCCCATATCGCCGAAGCGGGCATGCGCGATCCCGAGGAAGCGGGGGCTGCGGCGAGCGAGTATCTCCGCCTTTTCGGCCTCGTCGCGCTTGGTTTCATGTGGGCGCGGATGGCCAAAACCGCTGCGGCCAAGCTCGCGAACGGCGCCGACGAGCCAGCATTTTATCACGCGAAGCTCACGACCGCCCGCTTCACCATGGAGCGCCTCCTGCCGCAGGCAGGCGCGCTCTATCTCGCCATCAAATCCGGCAAACACGCGATGATGGCGCTGGAGGAAGCGGCGTTCTGATCAACTGAACAGAAGTGTTCTTTTTTGAAAAAAGAACCAAAAAACTTTTCCTCTGTGGCGCATCGGCTATTCCGAGAGGCCGGGACAAAAGTCTTTTTGGTTCTTTTTCTTCAGAAAAAGAACGTATTGATGCGCATTTTCGTTTGTGAATTCGTGACCGGCGGCGGGTTCGCGGGTGCGCCGATCCCGGCTGGCTTGCGCGCCGAAGGGGAAATGATGCTGCGCGCTTTGCTCGCCGATCTCGCGGCCGTTCACGGGGTTAGGCTTCGCGTTTGCCGTGATGCGCGGCTTCCGGCGTTCTCCGTTCCGGCCGAGACGGCCGCCGTCGAGGCCGGCGCCTTTTGGGACGTCGTGCGGGCAGAAATCGCGGCGGCAGAGGCGTTCTGGCCGATCGCGCCGGAAAGCGATGGCATTTTGCTGCGGCTCTCCGCAATGGCGCGGGGAAAAATTCTTCTCGGGTCATCGCCAGACGCGGTGCGGCTCTGCACGAGTAAGACCGCGACCACCCGGCATCTCGCGGCGCACGGTGTTCCGACTGCGCCCGCCCTCGCGCCCGGGATTGCGGCGCCGCACGGCGCCATCGTCAAGCCCGATGACGGCGCCGGTGCCGAAGGCGTGCGGTTTTTCGCCGATCCCGCTGCCGCATTGGCCACCGCGCGCGGCGCGCCCGGCCTGATCGCGCAGCCTTTCATCGCGGGCGCGCCGGAAAGTCTTTCGCTGCTCTGCAACGCTGGTGAGGCGACCCTGCTTTCGTGCAATCGTCAAATGATTGCACGCATGGGCGACGAATTTCATTACGGTGGCTTCGTGGTCGGCGGCGCGGAGGAAAAGCGCGCGCTTTATACTCCGCTCGCCGCCGCCATCGCCCGCGCCATCCCTGAATTGTTCGGCTATGTCGGCGTTGATCTCATCGCGGCCTCTTCCGGCCCGGTGGTGCTGGAGATCAATCCGCGATTGACCACCAGCTATGCCGCCCTGAGCGAGGCGCTTGGCGTCAATCCGGCCGCCAAGGTGCTCGCGCTTGCCGCAGGCGGCGATTTGCCGAAGTTGCAGCCGGCGCGCGCGGTGACGCTCGCTCTTGCGCCCTGATAGTTTGCCCCGCCGATTATTCCCGCGGCATTGTCTTGGCGAGCGCGGGCGCCGCCGAGGTCGCCGCGAACCACGCGGCAAGGCGCGGATGGCCGGGGCGCCAGGGCTCATCGGCGAAGCGGAAATCGAGATAGCCGAGGGCGCAGGCGATGGCGATGCTGCCGATATCGAGCGATGGTCCTGGTGGCTCGGCCTCGAGCGCCGCGATCGCGCGGGCGACGACCGCTTTCTGCTCCGCGAGGGTGGCGTCACGCGCGGCCTCACGCGGCTTTGCCTGCTCCATCCGCCGCCCGACCGCCGCATCGAGAATCCCATCCCCGAGCGCTTGCAATTTCAGCGCATGCCAGCGCGCGGCACTTCCCGGGCGGGGAAAGAGCGGCGGCGCATCGCCGATGCTGTCGAGATATTCGGCGATCACCGGGCTGTCATAGAGCGCCACGCCATCTTCGGTAACGAGGCATGGCACTTTCGACAGCGGGTTCGCAGCAAGCAGGGCCGCCGGCCGTTCGTGCGGGTTGGTCCGCACCGTTTCGATTTGCCCATCGATGTCGCGGGCGATGGCGCAGGCCATGACCTTGCGGACATAGGGGCTGGTCGGCGAATAGAAGAGTTTCATGACGCGGCCTCCGGGTGATTGGTCTCAAAAATTGTCCTTGCGTGCGCGCAACGCGCCGAGGGCTTTCGCATCGGCGGCGCGCAGGAAGGGGTTGGTCGCGCGTTCCTCTGCAAGCGTGGTCGGCACCGTCGGCAGGCCCGCCGCGCGCAAGCGCTCGATTTCATTGATCCGGTCCAAAAGCGCCGGGTTATCGGGATCGACGGCGCGGGCGAAGCGGGCATTGCTCAAAGTATATTCGTGGCCGCAGCAGACCAGCGTCTCGTCCGGCAGTGCCTTGAGCTTGGCGAGGCTCGCGAACATGTCCTCAGCCGTGCCTTCGAACAAGCGCCCACAGCCGAGCGAAAACAGAGTGTCGCCGCAGGCCAGAACCGCGCCATCGGCGAAGAACCAGGCGATATGGCCGCGGGTGTGGCCGGGGGTTGCGATCACCCGGCCGCGCGCCGCCCCTAGCGCGACGGTCTCCCCCTCATCGAGGGCGATATCGAGCGTCGGCAGGCGAGACGCGTCGAAGCGTGCGCCGGCAACCGGGCAGCCATAGCGCGCGCGCAGCGGTTCGGTCGCGGCGACGTGATCGGCGTGGTGATGGGTGAGGAGAATGAGATCGAGCCGGCCGCCGCGCGCCTCGATGGCGGCGATCAGCGGCTCTGCCTCGGCGGGATCGACGAGAGCGAGGGCGCCGGCGTCACCGTCCTGCAAGAGCCACGCATAATTGTCCTTGAGGATGGGAACCGGGGTCGCGTGAACTGCCATGCGTGAGATGTATAACGGTTCGGCGCCGGTTTCCAGCTATACTCGCGCGATGGCGACCGATGCGCATGCTGCGGCGGAGTTTTACGCGAGCGCCCAAGGGGCGGTGGTGGCGCGGCTGTTGCGCGCCCGGCTGCTGCGCTTTTGGCCAGTGGCGGAGGCGCGCGGCGCCTCGATTCTCGGTCTTGGCTATGCCGCGCCCTATCTTCGGCTGTGGCGCGAGGAGGCAGCGCGCTGCATCGCGGCGCTGCCGGCGCAGATCGGTGCCGCTGCCTGGCCGGCGGCGGCGCCGGGGCTCTCCTGCACCGTCGAGGAGGAGGATCTCCCTTTCGCCGATCTCAGTTTCGACCGCGTGCTGCTGGTGCATGGGCTGGAGGCGGCGGAGAATGCGCGGCGGCTGCTGCGCGAAGTGTGGCGGGTTTTGAAGGATGACGGGCGGTTGCTGGTGGTTGCGCCCAACCGCGTCGGCCTTTGGGCGCATGTCGAGACAACCCCTTTCGGCCAGGGTCAACCCTATTCGCAGGGGCAGATCGGCCGCCTGCTCGCCGCCTCGCTGTTTCACGTGACACGGCGCGATACGGCGCTCTACCTGCCGCCGGCCCGTTTGCGGCTGCTGCTCCGCGTCGCGCCGCTGATCGAACGGGTCGGGCAGCGCATCGCGCCGGGCTTCGCCGGGCTCACGTTGAGCGAGGCGGTGAAGGATGTCTATGCCGCGATCCCGAACCGCCCCGTCCATCGCCGCCGCCTGGTGCTGGCGACGGCACCCCTGCCGCGCTCGTCCGCGGCGCAGAGAGGGGCTGATGGCGGCCAGAGGGCGGCGCTGCGATGATGACGCAAAATTTCATGCATTTTTGCCGCGATAAGGCGTAGCCTAGCCGGCAGCGGGGTGTTGCCGCTCGGGTATTTCGCCCCGTTTGCACGGGAGAAACGGCCATGACCATTCAAAATCCGGTCGTCTGGAGCTGGCAGTATATCCGGACCTCGTCGCGCGCCCTCGGTGCGGTTCCAGCAAACGACTATTGGCAGGAAAGCAATGCCGGGCGCGAGGTGGTGATCAGACGCATCACGCTCGCCGATCTCCGCGCCGCTTTGATCAGTGGGGTTGCGGATTTTGCCGCGAACCGCACCGATGTTTTGTTTCTCTGTCTGATCTATCCGGTGGCGGGGTTGATTCTGGAACAGGTGATGTTCGGCCGCGGCGCGGTGCAGATCCTGTTCCCGCTGGCCTCGGGCTTTGCCATTCTCGGCCCGTTTTTCGCGCTCGGTCTCTACGAAATCAGCCGCCGCCGCGAGCGTGACGGCACCGCCGCGTGGGCGGATGCCTTCCGTGTCCTCGGCTCGCCGGCGATCGGGCGCATCGCCCTTCTCGGCGCCGCGCTGATCGTGATTTTCCTGCTCTGGCTGGTGCTCGCCCAGGTGATCTATAGGGCAACGCTCGGGGCCTATTACGGGTTGGACATGCCGGCGCCGACGCTCGCGCAATTCCTTCACGACGCGCTGACGACGAAGCCGGGTTGGGCGATGATCGCGATCGGCATCGTCACCGGGTTCTGCTGTGCCGTGGCCGCGTTCCTGATCGGCGTCATTTCCTTCCCGCTGCTGCTCGACCGCGATGCCAGCCTCAATACCGCGATCGCGACCTCGATCCTCGCGGTCGCCGCCAATCCCGGGCCAATGGCGGCATGGGCGGCGATCGTCACCGGGCTTTTGGTCCTCGGCTCGCTTCCCTTCCTCGTCGGGCTGATCGTCGTCTTGCCGGTGCTCGGGCATGCCACCTGGCATCTCTATCGCGCCCTGGTCGCGCGCCCGCGCCGCGCGTAAGCTCGCCTTGCGCCACGCCGGCGCGAACGACGCGGGAGGATGCGCATATGGGTGAACAGCAACGCTGGCGGCAGCGGCCGCCGGGCTCGACCTGGGGCGATTTCGGGCCGGATGACGAGCGCGGGCGGCTCAATCTCATCACGCGCGAGAAGGTGTTGCAGGGTATAGGCGAGGTGCGCGAGGGGCGAAGCTTCTGCTTGAGCCTGCCGCTCGATTATCCCGGCGGCAACGTCCTCAACCCGCGTCGGCATCCGCCGCGTCTTGCCCCCACCGAGCGCGGCGGCCGGCCGAACATGAATTTTCCGCTGAACCGCGAGGATCCGCGCTATACCGACATCGTTTCCGACGACCAAGTGATGCTGACACTGCAATACTCGACGCAATGGGACAGTCTCGCCCATGTCGGGCAGATGTTCGATGCCGACGGCGATGGCGTGCCCGAATTCGTCTATTATAACGGGTTTCGCGCCGGCCGCGATGTCATCGGTCCGATCGATTACGCGCATGGCGATGCGCCGGTCGCCGCGCGCTCCGGGGCTCGCCGTCTCGGCGTCGAGAATATGGCGGAAGCCTGTATTCAGGGTCGCGCGGTGATGATCGATCTCGAGGCGCATTTCGGCCGCGCCCGCACCCTCGTCGGCTATGACGCGTTGATGGCGGTGATGGCGAAGGATCGCATCATTGTCGAGCCGGGGGACATGGTCTGTCTCCACACCGGCTTCGCCGCGATGCTCCTCGAAATGAAGGGCAATCCCGATCCGGCGCGGGTGCATGACGCGTGCGCCGCCCTCGATGGGCGTGATCCGAAATTGCTCGCGTGGATCACGGAAAGCGGTCTTGCCGCCTTGATCGCCGATAATTACGCGGTGGAGGCGGTGCCGGCGCGGCCGTGCGAGGAGGATCATTGCGCTTCGCTGCCGCTCCATGCCCATTGCCTGTTCCGGCTCGGCGTCAATCTCGGCGAATTATGGCATTTGAGCGAGCTTGCCGCATGGTTGCGGGCCGCCGGGCGTTCGCGCTTTCTGCTCACCGCGCCGCCGCTTCGTCTTCCCGGCGCGGTCGGCTCGCCGGTGACGCCGATCGCGACGGTCTGAGGGCGCGGCTTGGCACGCGATCTGCTGCGCTCGCGGCGGTTCTGGCCGTTTTTGCTGCTACAGGCGTGTGGCGCGCTCGCAGACAATCTCTATAAAAACGCGATCGCCGTGCTCATCATCGGGCAGGCGGGCGCGGCCGGGCCGGTGCTGGTCGCGGCGGCGGGCGGGGTGTTCATTCTGCCCTTCCTGCTGTTTTCCATCCCCGCCGGCGTGCTCGCCGACCGCTACGACAAGGCGCGTCTGGTCCGTCTCGCCAAGCTTGCCGAGCTTTTGCTCATGCTCGCCGCCGCCGGCGCGCTGGTGTCACGAAATCCCGCCGCCCTGCTACTGGTCTTGTTCGGATTGGGGGCGCAGGCGGCGTTTTTCGGGCCGATCAAATACGCGATCGTGCCGGAATTGCTGACCGCCGAGGTCGTGCCGGCGGCGACCGGATGGATCGAGGCGACCACTTTTTTCGCCATCCTCATCGGCACCGTTGCCGGGGCGGCGCTAATGGCGGCGCCAGCGGCGGTTTGGCTGGCCGGCGGCGCGGGGGTGGTTTTGGCCGCGATCGGACTTGCCGCGGCACGGTTGTTGCCAGCGCTCGCGGCGGCGGCGCCGGAGAGCGTCGGCGCGCCTGGCCTCTGGCGCGAGACGCGAGCCCTTTTTGCGGCGGCGCGTTTGGTGCCGGAAATCTGGGCGGCGATCCTCGGATTGAGCTGGTTCTGGGCGGTCGGCGCGGTGTTCATCACCGAATTCCCCGCTCTCGCGCATCATGTTTTCGCCGCTGGCGCCGATTTGGTGGCGCTGTTCTTGGTGGCGTTCGTGCTCGGGGTCGGCGCGGGTTCGGTTGCGACCGGCCGCCTTGCCGGCGGCGGCGCTCAGCTCTGGCCGGTGCCGTGGGCGCTGCTCGCGATGGCGCTGCTGATCGGTGATTTTGCCTTCATGATCCATCGGTTCGGGCTGTTCCCCCGGGGGCAGAGGGTCCGGCAGATTCTGGCGACTGTCGCGGGCTGGCACGTGCTCGCCAACCTGTTTTTGATTGCCGCCATGGGCGGCATGGTCTCGGTGCTGCTTTATGGCGTGTTACAGCGGGCGCCGGCGGCGCTGCGCGCTCGGCTGGTCGCCGCGAACAATGTTCTGAACGCCGCCTTCATGGCGAGTGCGGCGCTGGCGCTGATGGGGCTGCATGGGCTCGGCCTCGCGCCCCCGGCGATTTTCACTGCCCTCGCGGCCTTGGCGCTCGCCGTCGCCTTGGTATCGTTTCGCGTTATTGACAAAACCGCGAAATCGTCACGATGCGTTGATGTGACGGACGCCTCCGGCTAACACGGGTCGGCAGGCGCAACGTTGATGTTCGGGGAGACGATGCCATGGCCCAAACGGCGGCGGCGAAGCGTGACGCGGCAAGGTTCAGTTGGCTGCGGGCGCTTTTGTTCACTCTGATCCTGGTCGGGCTGGTCTCGGTTGCGGCCGGGGAGGATTGGAAATTCGACGTCGCAGCACTTGCGATCTGTGCCACGGGATTCGGTTTTTTCTTCCTCGCCTTTTCCGGCGGGATGCATTTCGGCATCACGTTTGCCAATTTTCTCGCGGTTTATGCGTGCACCTTTTTTTTCTTCCGCGAATCAAATTTTCCGAAAGCCAGTCACGGGCCGGCGATCATCGCGCTCGCCATGCCGGTCTTGGTTTTTCTCGGCGCCTGTTTCGTGCGTTTTCGCCAGATCAACGCGGTGCTGCATGCGCGCCGGCGTCGCGAAATCACCGCGCTGCCGGCACATTGGCGCTGGATCCCGGGGGTCGCCGCGGTTGGCGCCGCGACGTTCGCGCTGCCACGGCTGCATCTCGCCGCGAGCGACCAAGAGGTTGCGCTGCTCGTCTCGATGGCGGTGGTGTCGGGGTTCATCGCCTATGCGGCGCGCGACGTCGTTTTGCTACTCAACGATGTCGCGCTGATTTTTGAGGGGGTCGCGCATCGCATCGACCGGCTGATGATCCCGATGACCGCGTTCATGACACTTTATTCGCTGCTCGTCGTCGTGTTCGCTTGTCTTTACCGGCTCGCCGAAATGAGCGCGGAGACGCCGCAATTTCTTACCGATTCGGCCGATCATTTCCTCTCTTTCGGCGAGGCGATGTATTTCAGCATCATCACCCTGAGCACGGTCGGCTATGGCGATATCGTGCCGGTCGGGCAATTGGTGCGGCTGCTCGCCGCCGGGCAGGTGATCGTCGGTTTGCTGCTGCTGCTCTTCGGCTTCAGCGAGATCGCCCGCATGAGCGATGAGGAGCGCGCGGCGCCGCCAGCCGCGCCGAAACTGCCGGATTGATCATCGGCGCGGCCGCTCGGTCGCATCGTCGAACAGCACCCGCGTCGCGGCGCCCTCAAGATCGTCATACTGGCCCGAGCGCAGCGCCCAGAGAAAAAGCCCGAGCCCGCCAGCGCCGAGTGCGAGGCAGATCGCGATGAGATAGATGAGAACCGTCATCGGCGCTGCAGCCGCAAACTGTTGAGCACGACCGTGAGCGACGACGCCGACATCGCCGCGGCGGCAAGCCAGGGGGTAATCGCGCCGGCCATCGCCAGCGGCACCATCACCAGGTTGTAGCCGAGGGCGAGCCCGAGATTTTGCCGCATCACCGCCCGCGCCCGCCGCGCGAGCGCAAGGACATCGGCGATAACCATCAGCGAGCGCCCCTGGAACACGACATCGGCGACCGTCTGCGCGAGATCGGTCGCGCTGGCGGGGGAGGCCGACACCGTCGCCGCGGCGAGCGCCGGCCCGTCATTCAGCCCGTCCCCCACCATCAGAACATGCCCCCCCTCGGCGCGGAGATCATCGAGCAGACGGCATTTCGCCGCCGGCGTCAGCTCGGCATGGGCGCGCGCGATCCCGAGCGCGCCCGCTATCCGCGCCACCGGGGCGGCGCGATCGCCCGAAGCGAGTAGGATGTTGAACCGCTGGCGCGCGAGCCAAGCGACGAGAGACGCCGCCCCCGCGCGCGGCGCCTCGGTGAAAGCGAAGCGATAGGGCGGCGCGCCCGGCCGGGTGAGCCAGATTTCGGCGCTGTCCGCCGCCGGCATTGGCTGCGGGGAAATCGCTTGACAGAAATCGCGACTGCCGAGGCGAATCTCTCCCTCCAGGCAATGCAGCGTAAGACCAGCGCCGAGATGTTCGCGGAGTTCGCCCTCAGGCAAAGCGGCGCCAGGCAGCGAAGAAGCGAGCACGCGGGCGAGCGGATGGCGGCTCGTGCCGGCCAGCCCCGCCGCCAGCCGCCAAGCGCTGGCATCGCGTTGGCTCTCCGGTGTCAGGCTGGGGCAGGTCAGAGTGCCGGTCTTGTCAAACACTACCGTATCGACGCTCGCGAGCCGCTCGAGGGCGGTCGCCGATTTCAGCAGCACGCCAGCGCGAAACAGCCGCGCCGCCGCCACCACCTGCACCATCGGCACCGCGAGCGCGAGAGCGCAGGGGCAGGTGATGATGAGTACCGCGCTCGCGATGGTGAGGCTGGTGCCGAGCGAGGCGCCGCGCCACAGCCACCACATGAGGAAACTCAAGAGCGCCGCGCCATGCACGCCCGGTGCATAGAGCCGTGCCATCCGGTCGGCGAGCGCAACATAGCGCCCGCGCGCCTCCGCCGCCTGCTCGATCAGGCGTGCCGCTTCGGCGAGCACGGTCGATTCCCCGGCGCGTTCCACCCGCACCACCAGCGGCGCGCCGAGATTGAGGCTGCCGGCAAAAACCCGCGCCCCGGGCGCCGCCGCGACCGGGTCCGATTCGCCCGTGATGACGCTGGCATCGAGGCTCCCTTGGCCGCGCAGGATGACGCCATCGGCGCCGACGCGCTCGCCAGCGCCGATGATGATCATCTCGCCGGCGCCGAGCGTCTCCGGCGCACGCCGCTGCTGGCTGCCATCGGCGGCGAGAACCGTGACCTCGCGCAGCCGGAGCGCCAGCAAATGCGCCGCCGCCGCCTGTGTCTGTCCGCGCGCGCGCTGATCGAGGACGCGCCCGAGCAACAGGAAGAACAGCAGCATCGTCGCGCTCTCGAAATAGGTCTCGCCGTTGGCGGCGAGGAGATCGGCGAGGCTGAGCCCGGTGACGACGAGGAGACCGAGGCTGATCGGCACATCCATGGTAACACGCCGGCCGCGCAGAGCGCGCGCCGCCGCGCGGAAAAACGGCATGCCGGCATAGGCGATCGCCGGCAGGGCGATTAGCGCCGAAATCGCTTGCAGGAGCGCGCGCGTCGCCGGCCCCATGCCTTGCGCGAGGCCTGCCCAAACCGCGAACGCGAGCAGCATGCCGTTGCCGGCGGCAAATCCGGCCACCGCGAGCGGGCGGAGCAGCGCGCGCACGGCGCGGTCATCGGTGGCGGTGGCGCAGGAGGGGTCGAACGGCACCAGCCGATAGCCGAGCGCCTCGACCCGCTCGACCAAGTGTGCCGCCGCCTCGGCGCCGCCGCGAAAGCGCAGTCGCAGCCGCCGCGTCGTCATGTTGACACGGGCGGAAATCACCGCCGCCTCGCGCGCCAGCATGTTTTCGATCAGCCAGACGCAGGCACCGCACTGCACACCGTCAACCGCGAGATCGATCTCGCTCGCGCCATCGGCGGCGGCGCGCAGAAAGCGCGTGACATCGGCTTTTATATCCGCCTCGGGGCGCGGCGGGCGGGCGCTGGGGTCAAGCCGCCGGGCGGTGTAATACTGGTCAAGCCCCAGCCCTCGGATGATCGCGAAGGCACTTGCGCAACCGGCGCAACAAAAGCGCTCGCCCGCCGCCTCGCCAGCAAGCGCCAGCCCACAATGCGCGCATTTCGTGCCCGCGGGGGAAAGCGCCGGCGCGGCGGCACGAAAATGGCGAGGAAGGGCGTTCATCCGCCGCCTATGGCGCGACGAGCCGACGCGTCAGACGAACCATCTGATCGCCGCGCGCGATGCGAAGCGCGATATCCCATTGGCCGGGGGCGGGAAACTCCGACCCGGCGAGATAATGCCCGTCGCCGGCTGGAAGAAAACTGAGCGCCGTTGTATTTTTCGGACCGAGCGGGCGATATGCCTCGGCAGAAACGGTCGCGCCGCTCAAGGCGTGCCCAGCGCGATCGCTGAGTGCGATTTCGGCGCGGCCATTATGCATCGCCACCCCGACCCGCCAGCCGAGCGCCTTTTGTCGTGCCGCGTCCGCCATCACCGCGTTATAGACATTGCTTTCATCAAAGCCGTTTTCCGCAGCGGCACCGGGAAAGGTGGTGAGCGCTGTCCATACCATGCCGGCATTAACGAGAAAGACGAGAAACATCGCGCCGGCGAAAGCGAGCGGATAAAATCGCCAGGGTGAGCGTGTTTCGGCGAGCATGCCCCGATTTTCCCAGACATCGCGCGTCATGATTGGTGCGGCTCCATGAAAACGGCATGATAGATCGCGGTTGCCCCGGTTTCACGATTTTTTAAAACGAAATCAAAATTTTCTCTCCCAACCTGCGAATGATCCGGCTTGGCCTGCACCAGCACCCGGAGATCGCGCACCGAGTCTGCGGGCATCGCAATCAGGGCGGTGGGTTTGGCTTCCGGGCTGATCTCAGAGAGAATGAGCTTTGCATCCGGAAGACCGACGACGCGAAGCTCGAATTCCGCTGGCCGCAAGGTTTTGTTGATGACGCCGAGCGTGTAGCCATTGCGAAGGCCGCCATCCTCGAGCCGGGCATAGAGCGGCGCGCGATCATGGGCGACCGAAAGGCCAATGGTCGCACGCATCATGAGCCCGCTGGCGAGCACGATCACTCCGATCGTCAACACGCCGAGATAAATCAGCGTGCGTGGGCGAAGGAGCCCGAGCGAGGGGTTAACACCGGATTTCTTGGACTCCTGCCGAGCGAGCGTGTCCCAGGTGATGAGCCAAGGTGTGCTGCCGGTTTTCGCCATGACATGGTTACAGGCATCGATGCACAGGCCGCAACTGATGCATTCCAACTGAACGCCATCGCGGATGTCGATGCCGGTCGGGCAGACATGAACGCAGGCCTGGCAATCGACGCAATCACCAAGCGCAGTTGTCTCATGGCCGCCGAGGCGCTTGCCATGCCCGCGCGGCTCACCGCGCCAGGCCTCGTAAGTAACGATGAACGTATTTTCGTCGAGCATTGCCGACTGAAAGCGCGGCCATGGACACATATAGGTGCACACCTGCTCACGCGCCCAGCCGGCGAGGAGATAGGTCATCGCGGTCAGCAGAAAGGTGAAGACATAAACACTGGTTGCCGCATGGCCGGTCCAAAATTCACGAACCACCGTCGGCGCATCGACGAAATACATCACCCAGGCGCCGCCGGTCCAGAACGCGATGAAGAGCCACGCCACGTGTTTAACAATCTTCCGCCCGGCCTTGTCGAATGTCAGCGGGCCACGATCGCGCCGGATGCGTTCGTTACGATCACCTTCGATCTTGCGTTCGACCAGCATAAAAAGATCGGTCCACACCGTCTGCGGACAGCTATAGCCGCACCAGAGCCGCCCGAACAAACTGGTGATGAGAAACAACGTTACAGCACCAAGCGCGAGAAGCCCGGCCAGAAACCAGATGTCTTGTGGCCAGAGCTCAACAGAGAAGAAATAGAAGCGCTCGTTCCACATATCGAGGAGCACCGCCTGATGCGGCGCGTTCGGCCCCCGATTCCAGCGGAGCCAAGGCAGGGCGTAATAGATCGCAAGGCAAAGCGCGAGGACCAGCCATTTGATACGCCGTACCGGCCCATCAACCGCCTTGGGATAGACCCGCACGCGACTGGCATAAAGCGAGGAGGGCGGTGCGATCTCGGCCTCTGGCCGGGGATGGGAGACGTTCATCAAAGTTCTCCGTCCGTGCCCGCGGTGTCGCTATTCGCCGCCGCCGAGCGAGTGTACATAAAGCGCAACCGCCTTGATCATGGCTGGCGACAGGCGTTGGTTCCAGTTCGGCATCACCCCCATGCGGGGATGGGTGATCTGCGCCACCACGGCGGCGCGGCTGTCGCCATAGAGATGCACGTGCGAGGCGAGCGGCGGCGCGCCGACATCGCGATTGCCTTCCGCCTTGGCGCCGTGGCAGGGGGCGCAATTGTCGGCGAACAGCTTGGCGCCGGCCGCGGTATCGACCCCGGGTTTCGCCTTGCCATAGAGGGTCATGACATAGTCAGCGACGTCTTCGATTTGTGTCGGCGTCAGCAGCTTGTCGCCACCGAAATTCGGCATTTGGCTGTTGCGGGCCTCAGGATCGTTCGAACGAATGCCGTGCGTGATGGTCTGCTGGATCGCCTCGAGGCTGCCACCCCAGCGCCAGACATCGGTATCGAGCGCCGGATAACCGATCCGGCCTTCACCCCCGGGACCATGACATGGCTGACAATTATTGGCGAAGGTGGTTCGCCCGGCAGTGAGTGCCACTTCCATGAGATCATGATTTTTCTTGATCTCGGCGAAACTTGCCCGGCCGATTTCCTGCATTTGTGCCGCATGCAGGGAATTCATCTCCTGAAAACCCGCCATCGCTTGAGCGCGCGAGGAAAATCCGAGAAGGCCCGGCGTCACCCGTGTTCCGAGCGGGATCGCCGGGTAAAGGATGAACATCCCGATCGCCCACACGATGGTCGCGAGATAGACATAGACCCACCATTTCGGCAGCGGCGTATTTAGTTCGCGGATCCCATCCCATTCATGGCCAGTGGTTTCGCGGCCGCTGATGACATCTTTTTCGATCTTGGTCGGCATGGCGGCGTTCCTCAGCGGTCATCATCAAGAGGAATGAAGGCGTGTCGTTCGATCCGTGCCTTGTTGCGTGGCCAATAGACGGCGGCTAAAAGCACGGTGAAGATCACCACGGCCGCGAGCAGCAAATAGCCCTGAAGCATGTGCAGAAATTCGGCGGACATGGCGATCTCCTCAGCGATCGAGCTTTTCTTCGTTCGTGTCGGCGAAATCTATCATTGTGCCGAGAACCTGAAGATAGGCGACGAGCGCATCCATTTCGCTGATCATCGGGCCGTTCTTGGTCACGATGACGGCTTTGGGATAGCGTTTCAGGAGAGCCGCGTGATCGGCGTCGGGGTCGGCCTGGGCCTCGAGATCCGCCTGCGCGTTGGCGATGTCGGCAGCATCATACGGCACACCGACGACCCGATTGGTGCGGAGATCATCGGCGATCCGGTCGTAAGAGAGGGGGGTTTCTTCGAGAAACGCATAATGCGGCATTAGGCTTTCCGGCACCACTGATTGCGGATCGCGAAGATGCGCATAATGCCAATCATTCGAGTATTTGCCACCGACACGCGCGAGATCGGGGCCGATGCGTTTCGATCCCCATTGGAACGGATGGTCATACATGCTTTCTGCGGCAAGGCTGTAATGGCCGTAGCGTTCGATTTCGTCACGCAAGGCGCGGATCATTTGGCTGTGGCAGAGATAGCAGCCCTCGCGGACATAGATGTTTCGCCCCGCGAGTTCGAGCGGTGAATAGGGACGCACACCCTTGACCGGCTCGATGGTGTTTTCGATGAAAAATTGTGGAATGATCTCGACCATCCCGCCGATCGCAACAGCGATGAGAGACGCGATCAGCAGATAGATGGCATTTTTTTCAAAGATTTCGTGGCGAAAATGCATGGCGTCAATCTCCGGTAGCGGCGAGGGAAAGGCCGCCGAGAGGTGATGGTGTCATCGCGGTGCACGAGCTCCGCACCGTCATGACCAGATTATAGACCATGATCAGGGCACCGATCAGGAAAAACACACCGCCGAACCAGCGAATGATATAGAGCGGGTGCACCGCGTTGATGCTGTCGATGAAGGCGTATTGCAGAAAGCCTTGCGCGTCATAGGCCCGCCACATCAGCCCTTCCATGATGCCAGCAACCCACATCGCGGTGATGTAAAGAACGATACCGAGCGTCGATATCCAATAATGCCATGCGGCGAGCCGGTTGGAATAAAGCCCCCTCCGCCCCCAGAGATTGGGAACCAGGTAATAGATCGCCCCGAACGTGATCATGGCAACCCAGCCGAGCGAGCCGGAGTGGACATGGCCTATTCCCCAGTCCGTGTAATGGCTGAGCGCATTCACCGTGCGGACCGACATCACCGGGCCTTCGAAGGTCGACATCCCATAGAAGCCGACGGCGGTGACCGAGAAGCGCAGGCCGGGATCGCTGCGCAGCTTGTCCCACGCACCCGAAAGCGTCATCAGGCCGTTGATCATGCCGCCCCAAGAGGGCATCCACAGCATGATCGAGAATGCCATGCCGACGGTCTGTGTCCAATCGGGCAGCGCGGTCCAATGCAGATGGTGCGGCCCCGCCCAGATATAGATGAAAATCAGTGACCAGAAATGCACGATCGAGAGCCGATAGGAATAGATCGGCCGGTTCGCGGCTTTCGGAATGAAATAATACATCATGCCGAGAAAGCCGGCGGTGAGGAAAAATCCCACCGCGGCGTGCCCGTACCACCATTGCACCATCGCATCCTGCGCGCCGGAAAAGAGAGAATAACTCTTTGCGGCATAGAGCGAGACAGGAACAGCAAGATTATTGACGATCACGAGCATCGCGACCGTGAGGATAAAGGAGAGATAAAACCAGTTGGCGACGTAGATATGCGGCTCCTCGCGGCGGAGCAGGGTGCCGGTGAATGCCACGAGATAGGCGACCCAAACGATCACTAGCCAGAGGATGAGATGCCATTCAGGTTCGGAATATTCGCGGCTTTTCGAGAAGCCGAGCACATAGCTCAGCGCTGCCATGATAATGAAGAACTGATAGCCCCAGAAAATGAAATTGGCGAGCGCGGTGCCGCCGAAGAGACGCGCGCGACAGGTGCGCTGCACGACATGAAACGACGTGCCAAGCAGGGCAGAGCCGCCAAAGGCGAAAATCACCGCCGAGGTATGCACCGGGCGGATGCGGCCGAAATTGAGATAGGGCGGCCAGAAATTGAGTGATGGCCAAGCGAGTTCGGCGGCGATAAAGACCCCGGCGAGAAAGCCGACGATCGCCCAGACCATGCTGGCGATGACGAATTTTTTGACGACGTCGTCATTATAGTGGATGACGACACTTGACGTCGGATGTGCCGTGGCTTCAACCATGATGGCGCACACCTTTCGCCTTTGCCGCCGATTCCTCGTCGAAATAGCGACGGATCAGGCCGAACAGGAAAATCACAGAGAACGCCGCGAGCGACCAACCAAAGATCGACATTTCGATATCAAGCGCGTGCGAGGCGAGCATGAGCCCGATCAGCGCAAACACCACCATCAACACGCCGATCACGAGCGCGCCGATGCTTTCTTCCCCATTCATTTAGGAATCTCCTTGCCTTTGCCTCACCCGCCGGTTCCGCGCGCGGAAGACGCTTTTGCTATTGGGAAATGCCTTTATCGTGAAAGAACAATTCCCCGCATTGACATAGATCAAGGCGGATGCCGATGATCTATGTCATCTTTAAGAAATGAATGGCTTATTATCCATTTTTACCCCGCTATGCAGGGCGGATGGCTTGGTTTTACTTGCACAAGGTGGTGTTTTAACAGGTCTCTTGATGGCGGGAGCGGTCGGCAGTGTTGCCCATTGCGGGCCGATGTGTGGGCCATTCGTGCTCGGACAGGTGGCGGGGCGGCTTGCCCGGGTGCCGGCGACGGGTCTTTGTGAGCGGCATCGTATCGCGGCCGGGCTTGTGCTGCCCTATCATCTTGGGCGGATCAGCGTTTATGCGCTGCTCGGGGCGCTGGTCGCAGCGGTTGGGGTCGCGCTCGCGCAGGTACCGTGGCTTGCCCGTCTCGGCGGGATCGCATTGGTGCTGGCGGCGCTGCTGTTCGCCGATCAAGCGGTGCGGCAATGGTTTCCGCGATCTGGCCGGGCGGGCAGCGCCCAGCCGCGCGGCGTTCTCGCCTGGCTTTGGCGGCGCGCAAGCGCGCGACGCGGACGCTTTGGTGAATTCGCCGTGGGGGCGGCGCTCGGCTTCCTGCCGTGCGGCTTTCTCTATGCCGCGCTCGCGGTCGCGGCGGGGAGTGGCGCGATCTGGCGCGGCGCTCTCGCGATGGCGATCTTCGGGCTTGGCACCATGCCGGCGCTGATCGTGGTCGGGATCATGGGTAGCGCCGCCGGGCGTGCCTGGGAGAGCGTGTTGCGCGCCGCAAGCCCGGTGATGTTCGCGGCCAATGCCTTGTTGCTGCTGATCCTCGGCGGCGTGCGGCTGTGGACGTGAAGGAGTGTCGCGGTGAACGAGGCGAGAGAGTATCAGACGCTGCCGCGCGCTGATCAGGAAGACGCGCACCACGCCGACAGCGGGTTCGCCCGTTCCGGTGCTTTTTTTGCCGCCGCGGGTGGCGGTTTGGCACGTCGCCGGTTTGCGCGCCGCCATATCGGCGCGCTCGTCGCATGCCTTGTGCTCGGCTGGGGGGCTGGCGGGATCTACAAGGTCGATCCGGATGAACAGGGCATGGTGTTGCGCTTCGGGCGCTGGCGGGAGACGACGATGCCCGGGCTTCATTATCATCTCCCGCCGCCGATCGAGACGGTGCTGTTTGCGCATGTCATGAGCATCAACGAGATACGCACCGGGGACGCACCCATCGGCGAAAAAGTTGGGAAGGAGGCGCCTGGCGGCGCGCCCCGGTCGCGCGGGATGCGCATGCTGACCGGCGATGAGAACATCGTCGAGGCGGATTATTCCGTGCGTTGGAAGATCAAGGATACCGGGGCTTATCTGTTCAACGTCCAAGACCCCGAGGCGCTGGTGCGGATGACCGCCGAGACCGCGATCCGCGAGGTGATCGGGCGCAATCCCATTCAGGCGGCGCTTTCCGAGGAGCGCCAGCGCATCGCCTTTGAGGCGCAGGCAGAGCAGCAGGCGTTGCTCGATGAGTACGGCGCCGGCATTCTCGTGATCCAGGTCCAGCTGCAGCGCGTCGATCCGCCGCAGGCAGTGATTGATGCTTTCAACGATGTTCAGCGCGCCCGCGCCGATCAGCAGCGCGCGCGCAACGAAGCGGAAGCCTATCGCAACGATATCTTGCCGCGTGCCCATGGCGAGGCGACCCGCATCACCCGTGCCGCCGAGGCTTATCGCCAGCAAGTCGTCGCCCTCGCGGAAGGCGAGGTGAGCGCCTATCGCGCTGCGCATGAGGTTTATCTGCGCGCGCCGGACGTGTTTTCCTGGAGGCTCTATCTCGACAGCATGGATGCGCTGCTCTCCCATGCCGGGCGGGTGGTGCTCGATCCCGGCGGCAGCGGCGTGGGCGCGGTCGTGCCCTATTTGCCACTTGGCGAAATGCCGCCGGCTGCCAAGGCCGAGGCAGCAACGCCGCTCACCGCCCAAGCCGCGCCGGAGCCGCCGCGATGACGCCGCGCCGGCGCGCCTTGACGCTGCTCGCCGTCATCGCTGGGCTCGGCCTTGCGCTCGCCGATGCCGGCTTTGCTCTGCCGCAAGCGCATCAGGCGCTGGTGCAGCGTTTCGGCCGGCTTGTCAGCGTCGATGCCGCGCCGGGCTTGGGCGTGAAATGGCCGTTCATCGACAGCGTCACGTTCTATGACAGCCGCGTGCAGGCGCTCGCGCCGCCGACCGAATTGATCATCCTCGGCGATCAGAAGCGGGTCGAGATCGACACCTACACGCTGTTTCGCATCACCGATCCGGCGCGTTTCGCCGAAACGGTGCAAAGTCTCGCGCAAGCCCGCGCGCAATTGACCCAGATCGTCGGCACCTCGCTGCGCCGCGTGCTCGGGCGCGTCATGCTGCCGGCGCTGCTTTCCGCTGAACGCGCCGCGATCATCGACGCGATCCGCCGCGAGGTCGCCGAGAATGTCCGCCCGCTTGGCCTCACCGTGGTTGACGTGCGTATCCGCCGCGCCGATCTGCCGCTCGAGACGAGCCAAGCGATCTATGACCGGATGACCTCCGAGCGCCAGCGCGAAGCCAAGGAGCTGCGCGCCCAAGGCTTTGAATGGGCCCAGGAAATCACCGCGCGCGCCGACGCCGAGCGGACCGTGCTGCTCGCCGAGGCGGAACGCACGGCGCGCATCACACGAAGCGCCGGCGAAGCCGAGGCCGATCGGCTGGTCGCCGCGGCAGCAAGCAGCGATCCGCGATTTTTTGCCTTTTACCGGGCGATGCAGACCTATCGCGGCGCTATGGCAAAAGCCGCGCCGACCATCATGCTCGCCCCCGATTCGGCGCTGCTTCGCTATTTCAACGAAGCCCTGCCATCGGTCGCGACGGCGAGCGGCAAGGCGGCGGGTGACAGCGATCATGGGCGGTGATGTCCTGCCGGCGGTGATCGCGAAGCCGCTTGCGATTTTCGTCGTCGATGCGCTGGTCGCCGGGGATAACGCGCTGGTGATCGCGCTTTTGTGCCGCGATTTGCCGGCGCGGCGCCGGGGGCGGGTGTTGCTGGCGGCAACGCTCGGCGCGGTCATGCTCCGGCTCGTGCTGATTGCCGTCGCGGGCGTGCTGCTCGCAGAGCCGGCGATGAAGCTGCTCGGCGGGATGCTGCTCGCGCTGATCGCGCTCCGCCTCGGCGCTTTCGGTCGCTTCCCGCTGTCCTGGCGCGCGGCGGGGAAAGGGGTGCTGGCCGCGGCATGGTTGCTCGCCGTCGCCGACATGCTGCTCAGCCTCGACAATGTCGTCGCGCTGGCGAGCCTCGCCGATGGCGATCCGCTCGCGCTCGCGCTGGGACTTGCTGGCAGCATTCTCGCGCTGATGTTCGCAAGTCAGTGGCTCACCCGGCTGATCGCGGCCGAGCCTTGGCTTGGGCGACTGGCGGCGGCGCTGCTTGGGGGAATCGCCGGGCGGATGGCGCTCGCCGATCCGCTGATCGCCGGCTGGATCGCGACGCAAGCGCCGGCGTTGCCGCTGATCGTGCCGCTTCTCGTGGCCGGCTATGTCGCTTTCGTCAATGCCGGCCCGGCGGCGAGATCGGCGGCGCCCATGGCGTTGCCTCGCGCGCGCGCGCCGATCGCGTCGTCAAGGGTCCCAGCGCCGGTGCCGGCGCGGGTCAATCTTGTGCGGCTCGCAATTGGCCGCGAGCTTGCGGTTTTTCTCGCCCTGTTCGCGATAGCGGGGACGCTGCTTGCCGGTGTCGTGCTGCTCGCCGGCCCGCCGATCCGGTAATGTCGGCTGACGCGGCGCCGGGTCAGAATGGGGGCTCGTCGTCACTGGCTCGCCGCGCACGAGAGCATGAAAAGGGTTCTTTTTTGAAAAAAAGAACCAAAAAACGTCTATCCGTTGGGCAGTGCCGAGGGCGCGTCGCGAAAGGTGCTTGCAACCACGCCCGCGCCGGTCCATTTCTTTGCGGCGAAGTTTTTGCGGAGCTAAGACGCCATGGGAAGCTTGAGCATCTGGCATTGGCTGATCGTCTTGATGGTCGTCCTGTTGCTGTTCGGGACTGGCAAGGTGAGCCACCTTATGGGGGACTTCGCCAAGGGAATCAAAGCGTTTAAGAAAAATATGGCGGAGGATGACGATGCCTCCATGGAAGCCTCGGCAGAGCGCCCGTCGGGCTCGATCGCCGGCCCCGGGGTGAAGGCCGGCGCCAAAGAGAAGCAGCAAAGCGCCGCCCATCAGGGATGACCGGCGCCGAGGCCCGCATGCGGGCCGCGCCCCGGATGACCACCGCCGCCGCAGCGGTGGACGCCTTGCTCGCGCATGGTCTGACGACGCTTTACGCCTTGCCGGGGGTGCATAACGATCCGCTGTTCGATGCTCTGCACGCGGCGGCCGATCGTATCCGGGTCATCCACCCGCGCCACGAACAAGCTGCCGGCTACATGGCGCTCGGCGCCGCGCTCGCAACCGGTCAGCCGCAAGCCTTCTCGGTGGTGCCGGGGCCGGGGCTTCTCAATGCCGGTGCCGCCCTCCTCAACGCTTATGGCCTCGGCGCGCCGGTGCTGGCACTGGCCGGGCAGATTCCGCACAACGCCATCGATCGCGGCTATGGCCATCTCCACGAACTGCCCGATCAGCTCGGCCTGCTTCGGCATCTCACCAAATTCGCCGCTCGTATCACCCATCCTGGCGAAGCGCCCGGCCTGATCGCCGAGGCGTTGGCGAAGGCGCAGGCCGGGCGGGCGCGGCCGGTCGCGCTCGAATGCGCGATCGATGTCTGGGGGCGCGAGGCGCCGGTCGCGCCGGTCGCGCCGCTTGCGCTCGCCCCGCTCGCCCCTGATCCCGAGGCGGTGGCCAAGGCGGCCGCCCTGCTCGATCGCGCCGAGCGGCCGCTGATCGTGGTCGGCGGCGGTGCGCTCGATGCCGCGCCGGCGCTCCGCGCGCTCGCCGAGGCGCTGGCGGCGCCGGTGATGAGTTTCCGCCGCGGCCGCGGCATCTTGCCGAGCGATCATCCGCTCGCGGTCTCCTGGCCGGTCGGGCATCGTCTGTGGGCCGAGGCGGATGCCGTGCTCGCGGTCGGCACCCGGCTCCATGTGCCGCTTTCGGTTTGGGGGAGTGATCCCGCGCTGAAACTCATTCGCCTCGATGTCGATGCCGAGGAGATCGAACGCCATCGCCGCCCCGATGTCGCGATCCTCGCCGATGCCGCTCTCGGTCTTGCCGCCTTGCGCGAGGCCCTGCCGCGCCGCGCCCGCCCGGCCCGCGCCGATGTCGCGGCGGCGCAGGCTTGGTTTGCCGGCGAATTGGCGCAGCTTACGCCGCAACTGGATTTTCTCGGCGCCATTCGCGCGGCGTTGCCGGCAGACGGCATCGTCGTTGAGGATGTGACGCAAATGGGCTTCGTCGGCCGGCTCGCCTTTCCGGTCACGGCGCCCAGGCGCTATCTTTCCCCGGGCTATCAGGACAATCTCGGCTGGGGCTATGGCGCGGCGCTCGGTGCCAAGGCGGCGCTGCCTGATCGCCCGGTCGTCCTGCTCAGCGGCGATGGCGGGTTTCTCTATCAGGCCGGGGAAATGGCAACCGCGATGCGGCACGGCATCGCCGTTGTCGCGGTGGTGTTCGACGATGGCGCCTTCGGCAATGTCCGCCGCATCCAGGCCGAGCAGTACGGCAACCGGCTGATCGCTTGCGATCTCCACAACCCCGATTTTGTGCGCATGGCGGAAAGCTTTGGCCTTGCGGCATGGCGCGCCGATACGCCGGCGGCGCTGCGCGTTGCACTCGATGCCGCGCTGGCGCGCCAGGCTCCGGCGCTGATCCATGTCCGCCTCGGCGAGCTGCCGAGCCCCTGGCCGCTCATTCTGCTGCCGCGGGTGCGCGGCTTTGAGGAGTCCTGGCGCCGCGCTTGGCCATGATCCCGCTCTATAATCCCGTTGGGGCACACGTCGTCGCGCCGCAACATTGACCAGGACGCGCCACAGGGAGTAATCCGACATTGCGGCACCCGTAGCTCAGCTGGATAGAGCGCCACCCTCCGAAGGTGGAGGCCACACGTTCGAATCGTGTCGGGTGCGCCATTTCAGAACAGAACTCTGAACACCGGCTACGCCGGGTTTTCCGCCTGACGCGGCGACCAGAGTGCGCAGCAGTTCGGATTTCGATCCCATGATGCGGACCTCGCCATCGGCGACCTCCACGCGCTGGGCGAGCG